>QMYL01000071.1 GCA_003662645.1 Candidatus Bathyarchaeota archaeon | reverse complement strand
CATCTCCGAGAGCACAGGGAAGACCGTCGACTACAGAAAACCAGAGTTAACCGTGATAGTGAACCCCTTCACGGGAAGGGTGAGGGTACAGGTAAACCCACTCTACATAATGGGCCGCTACAGGAAGATGGTGAGAGGGATCCCCCAATCGAAATGGATATGCACGAAGTGTAGGGGTAGGGGATGCCCAAAGTGCAACTGGACTGGGAAGATGTACCCAGAATCGGTTGAGGAGCTTATAGCCGGGCCGGTCTTGAGGTTCACCCAGGGCGAGGATACATCCTTCCACAGCGCCGGGAGGGAGGATGTAGACGCCAGAATGCTCGGGGATGGGAGACCATTCATAATAGAGGTGAAGAAACCCAAGAGGAGGAGGATAGACCTGACAGCCCTGGAGGAGGCGATAAATGAAGAGGCGGAGGGGAAGATAGAGGTATCCGGCTTACACCTCGTCGGTAAGGATATGGTCAGGAGGCTGAAGAGGATGGAGGGAGCTGAGAAGATCTATAGGGTTATAGTCGAGTTCGAGAGGGCAATCTCCGACGGCGAGATCGATAGAATAAAGAGAACCTTCACCAATACGAAGATAGCACAGAGAACCCCACTCAGGGTCCTACATCGAAGGGCGGATAGGGTTCGAGAAAAGTACATATATGAGACAGATGTAAAAAGATTGGCGCAGAACCGCGTCGAAATGAGGATAAGGTGCCAAGGCGGACTCTACGTAAAGGAGCTGGTAACCGGCGATGAGGGTAGAACCAGGCCGAGCGTATCAGAGGTGGTGAAAGCGAAGGCGACACCCCTAGAGCTGGACGTACTCGACATAATAATGGAGTAGTATAAGTTTGATTGGTGGTGTTATGGGTGCCTAAGTCGAAGGGCTTCCGTTCCAAAACCCGATCCCTACTGAGGAAGAGACCCAGGGAGAGGGGTAAGCTGGGCTTAAGTAGGATACTCCAAACATACGAACCAGGCGACAAAGTGGTGATAAAGATAGACCCAAGCGTCCATAAGGGTATGCCCCACCGGAGGTACCACGGTAGGGTTGGCGTGGTTGTTGGGAGGAGGGGACACGCCTACATAGTCAACGTCACCCAGGGGAAGGCCGTGAAGGAGATAATAGTGAGGCCGGAACATCTAACCCCACACCTCGAGGTTAAGGGGGAGGGTGAAACCTAAATGCCGAGGAAGGTGCTGAACGTTAAGCCGATAACAGTTCCGGAGGCTAAGGCGGTTTTGGAGTCACTGGGCGAGGAGAACCTAGGTCAGTTCCAGAGGAGAACCCTAGACTACACGATCAAATTCTCTAAGGTAGACCCAGAGAAGGCTGAGAAGATCGTGAACACGCTCATCGAGAGGTTCGGGATGGAGAGGGAGGAGGCGGTCCAGATAGTGAACTGCATGCCGAAGAGCATAGAGGAGCTGAGGATATTCCTAGCCGCCGGGAGGAGGATAATAGAGACTTCAAGGCTGGAGGATATACTTAAAGTCTTAAATGAGTACAGAAATGAGGAAGGGTAGGAGATCTGGTTCCTCCATGAAGGATGAGGACGCCTAGTTACACCCAACACGAGCACACAAACGGTTTGGTAATACTTATTAATATTTTCGGCGTATATTCTCCTAATCAGATTTTAGGGTTTAAGGGGCGGTCATTAAGATGTATAGGGTTGGAGAGGTACCGTTGAGAGGTTACATCACGAGAGCGATCCTTCAGAATATGGCTTCCTCACCAGAGAATAGCGTAATCTCAGCCTCAGACGGCTCAGCGGGGAAGATTTGAGGAGACCGCCCCATAAGGACAAGAAATTTTACAGCTCGTTATGGAAGGGATAACGGATGGTAGAACGGAGAGGAAAGTCTTCGCAGCAACTATATGAGGAGTACGCTTACGTCCTAGACTTCCTACCCTACGGGAAGCCTGGGGCTAGACCCGGATACCGCACCAACCCCGTGGTCCAGCTGGTTGGTGAGAGCTACTTCACCCTACTAGAGGCGAATGTGAGGAGGGGTGTGACGCTCAGCGTCCACGACAGGGTCTACGTTGGGAAGAACGTCCGGAAGGAGATAACATACATACTCGGAAGGATAGGATACGACGAACTTACGGCGAACGCGAAGGCCGAACTGACCAACGTGATAGAGAGGATAGTCCTAAATAACGAGGAGCGGTTCGTCGAGTTCTTCAACACGGCGCGGGCCATAACCCCCAGGATGCACGCGTTGGAGCTCATACCGGGGATAGGCAAGAAGTACATGTGGCACATAATAGACGAGAGGGAGAGGGAACCCTTCAAGAGCTTCGAGGATCTTCAACGGAGGGCCAATATGCCAAACCCAGCTAGGCTCCTGACGAAGAGGATAATCGAGGAGCTTATGGGCAAGGATAAATACCGACTTTTCACGAGACCATCCTAGATGGTTTCTAACTCCTAGGAGAAGCCTTTACCCTATGACGAATCAACCTCTTCTCCAACCCTAAATCGACGGTAGGTTGGATATGAACCTACTAAGGAGGACCAGAAGCATACTGCACGCCAACAGGCTACTACTGAGGAGGAGGCTTGGACAGAACTTCCTCATAGACGAGGAGGTCATGGAGAGGATGACCTCCTATGCGGATCTGAACCTTGAAGACACCGTGCTCGATATAGGGGCTGGCTTAGGCTTCCTGACGGAGGTTCTGGCCGAGAGGTGTAGGCGCGTAGTTGCCGTTGAGGTTGACCCCAAGCTCGTGAGGATCCTGAAGAGGAGGCTTCGTAACAGGAGGAACATAACCATCCTAGAGGGGAACATACTCAAGATAGACCTGCCACCCTTCGATAAGGTTGTGGCTACACCCCCATACTCGATATCCACACCCCTACTCTTATGGCTCCTAGAGAGGAGGCCGGAATGCTCCGTCCTAACCTTCCAGAGGGAGTTCGCTGAGAGGCTAACCGCGCCGGTTGGGAGTAGGGAGTATGGCATACTGGCGATAACGGCCTACTATAAAGCCCACATCGACCTGTTAGACCTCGTATCGAGGGATAGCTTCTGGCCCCAACCGGAGGTCGAATCCAGAATAGTACGCCTAAAACCTAAGGATCCGCCTTTCAAGGTTGAGGATGAGAGCTTCTTCTTCAGGATGGTCAAGGCCCTCTTCACCCAGAGGAATAAGAAGGTTAGGAACGCGGTCAAGCCCTTCCTAGCGAGCCTCGGGATACCGAGGGATAAGGCCGTGGAGTTCATGGATTCGGTGCCCTTCCACGATAAGAGGGTCTTCACCCTACCACCGGAGGACCTGGGGATGATATCTAATGATCTACTCAGAAGGCTACGTGGGGAAGGTCTACTATAGAGATTTAACCCTACATATACCGATGGAGGTCTATAACCCAGCCGAGGACACCTTCCTCCTAGCCGAGAACCTAAAAGTTAGACCTGGAGATTCCGTTCTCGATATGGGCACGGGATGCGGGATAATCGCCATATTGGCCGCGAGGAAGGCTGAGACGGTCCTAGCCGTCGACGTGAACCCTCACGCAGCCAGGTGCGCGTGGGTTAACGGAAAACTTAACGGGGTCTCTGATAGGTTGAGCGTTGTCTGCGGCGACCTCTTCAAACCCATAAGGGGGAACCTAAAGTTTGACCTCATAACCTTCAACCCGCCCTACCTACCCTCCGACCGCCGGGAGACAGTGAAGCCCACAGAACGTGGATGGCTCAGCCTCGCATGGTCTGGCGGTGGAACGGGGAGGGAGCTCATAGACCGCTTCATAGAGGAGGCGCCACAACACCTCAGGGGAGGGGGGAGGATACTCCTCATCCAATCTGATATAACCGATGTGGGGGAGACCGTTCGGAGGCTTAAGGCTAGATCACTGAAGGCGAGCGTGATCGCCGAGGAGAAGGTTCCATTCGAGAGGATATACCTCATAGAGGCCGAGAAGCCTAGTGGTTAAAGGAAGCTAGCGGAAGAGATGAACCTCCTTCGGGTTTATCATCCCCTGTCCGGTCTCCCTTTCGAGTCTGGATTTGACCTCGACCCATGTCTGAACCTTGGCACGCCGCGCATCCTCGAGGTCACCCATGCTCTGCGAGAGGGACGGCTGGCTCCCTGAACTGCATCTCGTATAGATGCCTATACAGTCCACCCTCCTTCATTATGAGCTCCCTATGGGTTCCCTCCTCAACTATCCTGCCATCATCTATGACGAGTATCCTATCCGCATTCCGAACGGTTGAGAGCCTATGCGCTATAACTATGGAGGTCCTGTCCTTCAGGAGTATGTTTAGAGCCCTCTTTATCAGGAGCTCCGTGTAGGGGTCTATGCTCGATGTCGCCTCGTCGAGTATCAGTATAGGCGGGTCCCTCAGCAAGGCTCTGGCTAGGGCTACCAGCTGCCTCTGGCCGACCGAGAGGTTTGAACCCCTCTCACCAACCTTCGTGTTGTATCCCTGCGGTAGGCTCATTATGAACTCGTGGGCTCCAACTATCTTCGCCGCTCTTATAACCTCCTCGTCGGTTGCACCTATCTTCCCGTATCTGATGTTCTCCATTATGGTGTCATTGAAGAGGAAGTTCTCCTGAAGGACTATTCCCATCTGCCTTCTGAGTGAGCTCTGCGTCACGTATCTTATATCGTAGCCGTCTATCTTGATGACCCCGGACTGCGGCTCGTAGAACCTGCTCAAGAGCTTTATTATCGTGCTCTTCCCGGAGCCAGTCGGCCCAACTAGGGCTATGGTCTCACCCGGCTTAACCTTAAAGCTCACGTTATGTATCACTGGGTGTTTAGGATCGTACCCGAAGGTCACATTCTCAAACTTGATCTCACCCTTTACCGGCGGTAGATCAACGGCGCCGGGCCTATCCTTGACCTCGGGCGGGGTGTCCATGAGCTCGAAGATCCTCTCGGCGGCTGCGAGGGCTGACTGTACCATGTTGTAGAAGTTTGTTAGGTCAAGTATCGGGCCGAAGAACATCTGGTTGTAGAGTAGGAAGGCTATGATTATGCCCGCGGCTGTCTCTATTGGTCCTAGAGCTCCGCTGAAGGCTAGCATTCCTCCGTAGATTATCACTATCGAGCTCCCTATAGCCCTGATTAACATTATGGTTGGTGAGAATATCCCCCATATCTTCGTCGCCTGGAGGTTTGCCCGTAGGTTCTCTAGGTTTGCCTCCCTGAACTCCCTCATCGCCTCCCGTTCTCTCGAGAAGGCTTGTATCTCCCTTATCCCAGAGACGCTCTCCTCGAGGGTTGAGGTTACCTTCGATATCTTCAGCCTGGTAGCCCTGTAGGCCTCCTTAAACTTCGTGTGGAATAGCCTCGTCACCCCGACTAGGAGGGGGATCACGAGCATCGAGACAAGGGTTAATTGGACGTTCATGCTGAGCATGAATATGATTATCATGGCAAGGTTCATTATGTCGCTTATGACCGAGATCACCCCTGAGATGAAGGCCTCACCTATCGTATCTGTGTCGTTTGTCAGGCGGGATACGATGTCCCCACTCTTAGACCGCTCGAAGAAGCTCAGCGACAACCTCTGCAGGTGGGAGAACATCTCACTCCTCATCTTGAACAGCATATCCTGACCTATCAGGCCTATTATGTAACGCCTAACACCATCGAAGAGGACGCTGAGCAGTATTAGACCTATATAGATTAGGCCTATAAACTGTAGGCCGGCTATGTCGCCGGTTGCTATGTACTTCGCTATAACCTCCTTACCGAGTATGTATGGCCCCAGAACCCCGGTTATGGAGGTTACCGTTATGGCGAGGAGAACTATGGCCAGCCTCCTCCGGTATGGGAGTATATACCTCAATAGGCGTAGGATTAGGACCCTATCCGGTATCCTCCTCTCACGGCTCTCCCCTTCGAACATGCGACGGAAGTGAGGGTG
>QMYL01000070.1 GCA_003662645.1 Candidatus Bathyarchaeota archaeon | reverse complement strand
GTATTAGGGAGACCTCGTTGAATATTTCCCACGACCAAGCGCAGGTCACCAGTATAGTTATCGTCCTCCAGAGCCTAGAGTCCCTCTCGATAATGTAGCGGATCAACCTGCCTGATATGGCGAAGCAGACCCCCAAGATTATCAAGGTCAGAGACTTGTAGATCATGTTCCCCAGGATTTGTGGTAGAACCTCAAGCCACTGCCCGAGGTCGGATGGTGATGGATAGGGTATGACGTACATCGCCGTGTAAGACCAGGCTTGGTATAGGCTTATACCAACCAGCAGTAGACCTGTAATCATCGAGAAGCCCGTGATCAACTCCGAGATTGAGTAGGACATGACGAACCAGTTATAGAACTTCAATATCTTCTGGTCCAGTCTATACCCCCTGAAGAGTAGGTATGTACCAACGATGAATAGGGCTGCTATCCAGGTCCATGTCCCTATATCGTAGGGGATGAAGATCCCTATGAAGGATAGTGTGGCCCAGACGATCAGCAGGATCCCCGGTAAGCCGAGAACCATCTTTGAGTATCTGGGATCCTCAACCAGCATCTTCAGGTACCTGGAGAATACAGCCGCCGTCTCCTCTATCGATTCGCTGTGCTTCACCACGACCCTCCGGACCGATGTCACCGGAACCCTGGACTGGATGAGTGGAAGGACCTCCTCATCGGAGAAGCCGTCGGTGACTAGGATTATTCCGTCGGCTGGAAACTTCCTCAGAACCTCTTTGAGCTCTGATATGAGCTTCCTATCCGCAGCTATTCCGCCGACCTCTGACCCGGCGATTGTGGCTATCTGCCTCAGATTCCCGGACTCTGCGTCAGCCTTCAGGTCGTCGTATATCCTCAGGGCCTCGAACATCGCGTTGGCGTCAGCCTCTTCTGGGTCCCTCATTATCAGCTTTATCGCCGCGTTCATGTTCCTCTTTCTTCCGATCACCGGGGTCTTAACCCCAGCCTTCTTTCCAATATCATTATCCCTGTCTACACATAGTATTAGAAGGCGTTCTGGGGTCTCAGCAGGCTTCGGCATCAGCCTATCCCATCTTCGCTCTATAATAAGAAACTCTCATTATATTAATTTACTTTTACTCTGCAGCTTGGAACCCTTGGGTGGTTCTATGGGGAGGTCTGTGAAATTTAGGGCCTTATATGAGTCCGAGCTCCGTAAGAAGCTTGAACTCCTCAAAGGTCAGCTTCTCACCGCGTTTCATCTTCTCCAAGGCTCTCCTCTTCAACTCCTCCTGTAGTTGGGAGAGCTTCCTTGATCTCTCCTCCTCTTCTATTTTGCGGATATCCTCCCTGAGGGCCCTTATCCTCTTGAGGACCTCCCTGTAACTTAAACCCAGAACGTTCGCTTCCTTCCTGGCTTCAACGTACCTACCGTGCATCTCGTCGGCCTTGGCTTTGAGTTCCCGAACCTTGTTTGAGATCTCGGTCATATTTTGGTGGAGGCTCTGGCTCTCCTTTGCTAGGTTCAGTATTTCCTCGTGGAGCTTTGAGCTCTCCGTTCTTTTAGACTTGACTTCCTCCCTGAGCTTCGATATTTCGCCCCTTATTCTTGATATCTCCTCATAGATTGACATCTTCTCTTCTAGGGTTCGCAGCCTCTCTATGAGGTTTCTCTCCTCATCGAGCGGGAGGGGATTCGTCTGTATGTGCCACTCTATCCTCTCGATCTCGCTTCGGAGGTGTTCTATGCTCTCCTTCGGCCTCCTCGTAATTGCATCCCTCAGCTTCCGGTTTAGGGTTCTAATTTGTAGTCTTTTCTCTTTTACCTGCTCGTTGAGTCTCCCCCTCTCGATCTTAAGCTCTCGGATCTCCCTGTTCAGTGAGTCCCTCTTGTCCCTGAGCCTCCTCCTCTCGGATATTAGCTTCCTTATCTTATCGTGGATCTTGTCCCTCTCTTCAGCCCATCTCCTGGCTTCTCGGAGCTTCCTTTCCCGTTCACCCTTTATTGTTGAGAGCTTGAGGTTTAGCTCCTCTATCTCCTTCCGCTTCTCTTCGATCATCTTGTTCATCTTGAGGTTCATGGTAAGGGTTGAGTTAAAATAAATTTATCTATCTCGCTATCCCTTTATGGTTATAAACTTAGGAGCGTACAAGTTGTTCCCCCTCTACGACGAGAATAGGTCGATGACGAAGCCCTACGTCAACTACGCCTTGATAGCGGTCAACATAGCCGTATTCTTCTTCTTTATGGTCCAAGGTGTATTCGCCGTTAAGTATGGAATCGTAACTTTAGGGGTGATCCCATACTTCATCTTAAAGGGGAAGCGGCTTTGGACCCTCTTCACGAGCATGTTCATGCACGCGGATATAATCCACCTATTCGGGAATATGTTGTACCTCTGGGTCTTCGGCGACAATATAGAGGACGACCTGGGACACGTTAAGTATTTACTCTTCTACATCTTTGGGGGTTTGATCGCCAGCTTCACCCATATAGCCTCGGTCCTCGCGACCCTACCTACGGTTGGGTATATAGGGTTGGGGATACCATCCGTGGGGGCCTCTGGGGCCATATCCGCAGTCTTGGGGGCTTACCTATTCCTCTACCCAAGGGCTAGGATAAGGACCCTCATGGTCTACATATTCATCCAGATAGTGAGCATACCGGCCTACTACTACCTGGGCTTCTGGTTCCTCTACCAGCTGTTGATGGGGTTGATCTCCCTAACCGGTCTACGCTCTGGGATAGCCTTCTGGGCTCACATCGGGGGCTTCGTGACTGGCTACTTAACGCTTCGGGCCTTGGGGGTTAAGGCTAGACCTAAGAGGCGTATACCGGTCGCTGTTAGGAGGCTTGTGAGGCCGGTTAGGGTTCCGTATGTTGAGCCCGTCGTTAGGGCTCCCTTCGTCGATGTGCTAGTTGAGGATGATAGGGTTTTGGTTCTGGCGCATCTGCCGGGTGTGGATGAGAGGGATATAATGGTCTACATCTCAAGCTGGGATGTGACGATCTCGGCTGAGAGGGGTAATGTTAGGTTTTACAGGCGTGTACTCCTCCCGGTATTGGTGATACCGAGGATAGAGGACTTCTCCTACAAGAATGGGGTCTTAACGATCGTGCTAAGAAGGATGCTCTGACCAGATTGGTTTTAGGGATGGGTATAACCGCCGGTATACGTTCCGGTAATAATCTTCGTAGACCCTCACCTCATCGGCGTCAGGTTCTTCGCGATCTAGGATCCGTATAGTCCTCTCGCAGGCCTCGTCCAGGTTCTTGTAGACGCCGGCTCCAACCCCGGCTAGTAGGGCCGCTCCAAAGGCGGCTTCCTCTTCGACGTTAACCCTCACAACCTCAACGCCGAAGACGCTCGCCTGTATCCTCCTCCACAGCCTGCTCCTGGCCCCTCCTCCTCTGGTGATGACCCTCCTAACCTCAACCCCAAGCTCCCTGAAGACCTCTAGGCAGTCCCTCAGCGCGTAGGTGACCCCCTCCATCACAGACCTTATCAGATGCGCCCGTCTATGTTCTATGGTTAGTCCGTATAGGACCCCTTTGGCTTGGGGGTCCATGTGTGGTGAACGTTCACCTATGAGGTATGGTAGGAATATTAAGCCCCTGCATCCGGGCTCAGCCGTTTCGGCTTCCTCCGAGAGTATTTTGTAGGGGTCGATGTTGCATAGGGTTCCTACTATCCTCTCGGGTTGGGCTAGGTTGTCCATGAACCACCTCAGTGATAGACCGGCTGAGAGTATGGCGCCTTGGAGGCACCACCTTCCGGGAACGGCGTGACAGAAGAGGTGAACCCTGTAATTTGGGTCTACTCTCGCCTCCTCTATGGTTGAGAAGATCTGCCCGCCTGTCCCTATGTTTGATGAGACCACGCCGGGCTTTATAGCTCCGCATCCGATGGCTCCGACTTGTGAGTCGCCTCCACCCGTGATGACAGGGGTTCCCTCCGGCAGCCCGGTCTCCTTGGACGCTTCTTCTGTAACCCCTCCGGCTACCTCCGTAGACTCGTTTATGGGTGGGAGTAGCTCGTGGGGGAGCCCAAGCTCCGATGTTAGGTATTCAGACCACCTCCTAGCTTTTACATCGAATAGCAGCGTTGCTGACGCATCTGAAGGGTCCGTCGCGACCGACCCCGTCATTTTAAGCCTGACGTAATCCTTCGGCGGGAGGACCTTGAAGGCTCCTTTGAGGTTTCTCGGCTCGTTCTCCTTTATCCATAGGAGGGTTGGAGCCATGAAGCCCGGCATGATGGGGTTGCACGTTACCTTTAGGACATCTCTCCTCCCCAGCCTCCTGTAGATCTCGTCGCACTGTTTTAGGCTCCTCTTGTCCATCCATATTATCGCGGGTCTGAGGGGTTTTCCGTCTCTCCCGATTATGACGGTTCCATGCATCTGCCCCGAGAAGCCTACGGCTGAGATCATATGGGGGTCTATTCCTGAATCCTTGATCAGGGTCCTTACGACGCTCCTGGTTGCGTTCCACCACACCGTTGGGTCCTGCTCCGCCCAGCCCGGTTTTGGGGAGTCGATCCCGTATCCACTGGAAGACCTCGCCAATACATGTCCACCCTCATCTATCACCACAGCCTTTGTACTGGATGTTCCAACGTCGATGCCTAACAGGTAGGTCAAGCCCTCCATCCCCCGGATTGAGGAAGGTTGATGGATGGTGATAATCTCTCTCCATGATGTATTTGAAGTTGATCGCCGATTTTGGTTTTATGCGGTGGGGGTATTTACGCTTAAAGATTAAAGGGAGATGGTGTGGATTATAGCTCGGAGGGGCTGCCTTGAGGATTAAGGATAGGGCGATGGCCGTGTATCACGGGGAGGAGCCCGATAGGATACCTTGGCTGATATATGGTGAGCTCTGCCCGAGGGGTTATATGGCCCGCCAGTTGAGGAATAAGGGTCTTGGGTTGAAGCTCTCAGCGCCTGTGTTTAGGGAGGAGATGCCCCATGTCCGAACAGAGGTTAAGACTATCGGAAACGTCAGGTACACGACCTTCCACACACCGGTAGGCGACCTGACGATGAAGGAGAGGATAGGGCTGACGGAGGGAGCTGGGGGGTCATGGATAATCGAACACCCGATAAAGGGTATCTCGGATATGGAGGCTGCGAAATTTATGGTTGAGGATATCGTCTACGTCCCGGATTACGAACCGTTCGTGAGGGTTGAGAGGAACCTGGGGGATGACGGGATCGTCTTCGTTTGGGCTGGACGTTCACCTATACAGGAGATGCAGATAAAACTGATGGGTTACAGGACCTTCGCTAGGATGCTCTACGCGTACCCGGACGAGTTTAGGGAGCTCCTAGACATATTGGAGAGGAAGTCTGATGAGCGGTATGGGGTGATAGCTGAATCGCCCGCTGAGATAATAAATGGAACAGATAACATCAGCAGCGAGATCGTGAGCCCCAGACTCTACGAGAAGTACATAATCCCATTCTATAGGAGGCAGTATAAACGCCTCCACAAGGCGGGTAAGATACTCGAGAACCACCTGGATGGGAGGCTTTCAAGCCTGAAGCACCTAATCGCCAAGACAGACCTCGACGTGATCGAGGCCTTCACTCCTCCACCGATGGGCGACCTACCCCTAAGCGAGGCTAGGGAAGTATGGAGGGATAAGATTATAAGCCTAAACTTTCCGGAGAGCATCTTCGTTAGGGGATACGAGGCTACGAGGAGTTATATGCTGAACCTCCTGCGGGAGGCAGCGCCGGGGGATAGACTTATGATAACGATAACTGAGGATATACCCCCGGAGCATAGGTGGACCGGACTATCGGCTGTTACGGATGTATTGTGGGAGCGTGGGAGGTATCCCCTACCGAGCTGACTATAGGATCGGCGCTGAGCCGAGCCGACTCTACCCTTTTGGCGCCCAATAAATTTTTCCTTTGGAGCCCAAAAATAGGCCTCTGATAGAGAGCCATGGTC
>QMYL01000069.1 GCA_003662645.1 Candidatus Bathyarchaeota archaeon | reverse complement strand
TGGCTCTATGGACCTCGAGGAGAGATTGAGCCTAGTTATGAGGAATACCGAGGAGGTTGTTAAACCTGAAGAACTGCGCATGCTCCTCGAGACCACGAGTAGGCCCAGAGCCTACTGGGGCTTTGAGTGTTCCGGGTTGATGCACATAGGGATGGGCTTAGTCTGCGGCTCGAAGATAAAGGACATGGTTAAAGCCGGGTTCGATTTCATAATCTTCCTAGCCGACTGGCACAGCTGGATAAACAATAAACTCGGAGGTTCGATGGAGAACATCCGCCTCTGCGGAGAATACTTCAAGGAGTGCTTCGATGCCTTAGGGGTCTCCTCAAGCCAGACCCATTACATCTGGGCGTCGGATATAGTCAGCGAGGTTGAGTACTGGGAGAGGGTCATCCGGATCGGCAAGGCATCATCACTTCGAAGGGTATGGAGGGCGCTACCCATAATGGGCCGAGGGATGGACCTATCGGATATAGAGACAGCTTGGGTTCTATACCCATGCATGCAGGCAGCCGACATATTCCACATGGACCTACACGTAGCATGCGCAGGTATAGACCAAAGGAAGGCCCACATGTTAGCTAGGGATGTAGCCGAGAAGCTCGGTTGGAGGAAGCCCATATGCGTACACACCCCGCTCCTTATGGGCCTCCAGGGGCCTAGGAGGTCCGAGAGGCGGTTCGATGAGGATGAGAGTGTGAACCTTAGGATAAGCTCGAAGATGTCCAAGAGCCAGCCCGAGAGCTGCATCTTCGTCCACGACGAACCGGATGAGATCAGGTCGAAGATCAGGGCCGCCTACTGCCCCCCAAGGCAGGAGGAGGGCAACCCCATACTCGAACACGCCAGGTACATAATCTTCGCCGAGAGGGATACTCTGGAGATACCGAGGCCGAGCAAGTACGGCGGCCCCATAACCTTCGAGAGCTATGGTGAGTTGAGAGACGCCTACTTGAAGGGTGAGGTCCACCCCCTAGACTTGAAGAACGGGGTAGCCGAGGCCTTGATAGATATACTCGAGCCGGTGAGGGAGCACTTCAGGAGGAAGGGCGACCTCCTGCGGAGGATGATGGAGATCGAGGTGACTAGGTAAAGGGAGCTTAGGGGGTTCTTAACCTCCCAGCCTTCGAGACGAACCTATTCCCCCTGATGAAGAACCTCAAATCCCTCTCGAGGTCTTCCCTAACACCTATCCTGTGAGAGGTGGCCACCTCGAGGTTTAGCTCATTATCCAAGATGAATACCTCACTTCTGGGCGATGTAACCGGGGTTCCATTCAAGCTCTTGTCTATCCTCAGAGCCTTCGTCAGCCTACCCGGCCCGCTGGTTAATTTAATGGGGTCTCCAACCATTCTGTGCTTCATCATCAAGTCGACCCCCTCTAATGGTTCTATGGCCCTTATGAGGACCGCCCCAACCCCACCAGGTTCGTGGGCGACTATGTTGAGCAACCAGTTGTTGTGGACGTTGTAGATGAAGGCCAACCCAGGCTGACCCCACATTAGCCTATTGTATGGTTTCATGCCGTAGCGGGCTCTCGAGGCTGGATCTTCCACACCATAGTAGGCTTCCGTCTCAACTATGATTCCACTGAGGGTTCTACCATCTAACCTCCTAACGAGGATCTTCCCCAACAGATCCCTCGCAACCAACTCGGGGTCTCTGCTGAAGAAATCCGGCGGTAGTGTTCTCGTCTCCTCTCCGTTTGGTGGCATGACTGTTTCTCCCATGAACCTTGCCCGTTTATTTGGGGCGGTATAGCTTTGGGTCCGCCAATCATATTTTAGATTAGAATAGATTAAAAATATAAATTCCGCAAAAGCCATTATGGACTGGAGGCTCCATTCATGGTTAAATTCAAGTTTAACATCTTCTATGTGATATCTATAATATGCATCCTCCTCTTGATCGGTTACTTCTGGTTCAACTTCCTACCGAGCTTTGAGGGAACCCTGCAATATGAGGAGGTAAGGAACGTAATAATCCTCATAACGATCTTCCTGTCCATAGCCATAGTCCTCGTACTACTCTCGACGATGGTTAGGGAATGACCCCGGAGTCCTGATCGGTTCCACCGAGACCTCTAATGTGGGTTACGTAAGCATAGACGTCAAAGATGCTACGCAAGATGATGTAGATAACAACAGGGGCTATACGACCTACATGTTGAAGATGGCGACGGACAGATGGCTCTTCTGATCGGCTGATAAGGATGGTACGGATTACGATCCCTATATAGAGTATATTCTGACTGGTGGAGGGGCCCCGGAGTTTCCACCCTACCCACAACCCCTTACTACTGTTAATTTGGTCTATCATATTCGTAGCTTACATACTCAAGCGCAGGGGAAACCAAGATATAAGGGTGCAGGGAGCAATCCCCAACAGTAGGTCTCCCAAACCCTAACAACACATCACCGATAAGCTACAACTCACATAAGGTAGATTCCAGAAGCCACGTGATTCTACTTAGTCTATATTCTCCCTTATATATTTCACAGCCTCCTCTAGGTTTATGGTCTTCTGCTCTCTCGTCCTCATATCCCGTAAGGTTATCTTCCCCTCCTTGAGCTCCCTACTCCCGATTAGGATGGTATGCGTTATCCCCCTCCTATCGGCATCTTGGAGGGCCCTCGTCACCCTCCTGCCCATAACCTCAACCTCGGTTAGGACTCCAGCACCACGAAGGATCGATGAGACTTCGAAGGCCACCCCGACAGCCTCCTCAGTTAACGGGATCACCAGAACCCTCCCTTCCTCCTCAGCCTTGAACTCCAAACCCTGCTTAGACATGGCGAGGGCTATCCTATCGATCCCTAGGGCCACCCCGGTTGCCGGGGTGGGTTCACCGCCAAAGAGCTCGATGAGTCTGTCATATCTACCCCCGCCGCCGAGGGCTATATCCATCCCTGGCACATATATCTCGAAGATCAGGCCGGTGTAATACTCGAGTCCTCTAGCGAAACCGGCCTCAACCGATAACTTCAGTTCTAGACTGGAGTCCTCAGCCAGCTTCAGTATTGCTTCGAGGTTCCCGGCGGCCCTAATAGCCTCCTCATATCCATCCACAGATTCCATAATCCTTTCGGTCGCCTTGTTGGGCTTCTCCTCCCTGATCTCGAAGAGCTCTTTAAGGGTTTTTATACACCTCCCGGATGCCCCGCTCCTCCGGGCGATCTCTAAGGCCTTATTCCACTCCTTCTTGTCTAGGAGTTGCATTATTGCGTTCTGTTCATCCTCCCCGATCCCCTCATGGGCCAGCAAACCTCTGAGTATGCCCACATGTCCAACCTTGAAGTAGTAGCCCTCCAACCCGGTCTTCTCCATGAAGTCCCTTGATATGGAGAGTATCTCAAGGTCCGCCTCAGGTCTACCCGATCCTATCAACTCGTAGTTCGCCTGCCAGAACTCCCTATACCTACCGAACTGGGGCTCATCGTACCTGTATAGGCTTCCCGTACAGAAGAGCCTGATGGGTTTGGGCTTATACATCATCTTTGTAACCACCAACCTGGCTATGGAGGCTGTGAACTCAGGTCTCAGGGCAACCCTCCTCCCACCGAGATCCTTGAAGACGTACATCCTCCTCCTATTCTCCTCGCCTATCTTGGCAGCCAGAAGCTCGTAATGCTCAACCAGGGGGGTGATAACCTCCCTATAACCATACAACCTAGCGGTCTCCCTGGCTATGTACTCGAGACGCCTCATAGCCTCAGCTTCATCAGGGAGAAGGTCCCTCATGCCGCGAACCGTTCTGGTGAAGGGCGAAGACAAACCGACTACCACCTCAACAAACTCAATATGAGGATTGAGTTCTAAATATAATTTTATGGCGGGTTATGGCGCCGCTACTCCAATACCGTCATCCAGATCGGATTCCCCAGCCGGGCTCCCCTCCGGTACTTGGAGGAACCTCGCCGTTATAACTAGGCAGAGGATGACAACCAGAGAAGCCGACACAAAGGAGATCCTCGGGTTAACCCTCTCATACACAACCCCACCTATCAGGCTTGAAGGTATGCTGAAGGCTGACCAGGCCGCGCCGAGGGCGGCGAAGGTTCGGCCTCTCCTCTCCTTCGGGATGAGATCAGCCTCGATGGCGGGGTAGGCGGCGCCATAGAAGGCCCAGATCAACGATGCGTAGATCCATAACGTGATAACGTGGTGGAAGCTTCTGCACATGATGAAGAGGATGTAGGTCGTTGAGTCCAGCATCAATATCGTAAGTAGAACCCTCTTCCTGTGGAACCTGTCTAGGATCCTCCCAACGGCGAAGAGCTTGAAGGCCAAACCCACAACGTTCCCGACGGCGATCACTGTCCCCCACTCGGATGATGTGAGCCCTATCTCCTCCTCGGCGTAGACGATCCAGTAGGGTTCAACTAGACCGAACTCGAAGGACCACAACATATATGTTACGGCTAAGGCTAGGACACTACTCGGCATCGACTTCCAGAGCTTGAGGTGCTCCCTCAGAGCGGTCTTGACCACTCTACACACGGATCTAAATCCAACCCTAAGTTCCTCACCACTTCTAGGCGGTGTCATCGTCTCACTCAACATCGAGAGCCGAATTAGGCCGATGATGACCCCAATGACTGCGAGGGCAACGTAAACCCACCTCATCATTGTGAGGACCCCAAGGGTGTCGATGAGGTAGCCCCCAACATAGGGCATAACCGACCAAGGTAGGAGGTTCAGGCAGCTGTAGACGGAGAAGGCTACACCCCTCCTCTCAACGCTCGTGGAGTCGGCTAACATGGCCCAGAAGGCTGGCTCCGCAACCCAGCAGAGGTTCACGATGATCCATGATGGGAGGAGAAACCTCCAGTCGGGTGCAATTGCCAGGAGGAGGTGGCTCAACCCACCAACCACCGTCATGAAGCCGAGCAGCCTCTTCCTGCCGTACATATCCGCGATCTGTCCACCAACTATCATCGAGAAGAGGTAGCCGGCGCTTCCCAGAGCCGTTATCAAACCTATGGTTGTCTCGGTGCCTCCCAACTTGAAGATGTAGAGGGAGAAGTAGGTCTCGGTTATGCTGAAGCCTATGTTCCAGAGGGCTGAGGTTAGGGTTAGGACTAGGTAGTTACGGGTCGCGAAGTCAAACCAACCTGAAATCCTCAGCTTCACGCCCATAGATGGTGACCCGCCATAACCCCCTGGAGATCGTAGGGGGGTAAACCAGCAGCTTAAAATAATCAGGGCTGGTGGATGATTAAATGCCGGAGTGGTTCAAGAACCATGGAGGAAGGTTTCATACCACTCAGAACGTCAGTTTAGAGAGCGAGTAATATACAACCTCACCCCTCCTGTTGAGAACAGCGAGGATCAGGGCCTTCTTCAAACCCTGTATGTTATTTAATGTCTTAGCCAGCTCCTCCACCCTTAAAGGTTTTCCTTCACGGACCCCTATAACCATGTACTTCGCCGCCCCCTCCCCGTATCGACCCCTCTCATAAACCCTGAAGTCAACTCCGCCGAAGCCCTCCCTTACGACGTAACCCCTACTTCTCAGGTCCCTGTAGATTATGTACCTAACCCACGCATTCTCATCCAGCTCCCTAAAACGGTCCAGTATATCCTGGAAGCTTACGGTCCCATCACCAGCTCCACTGGTTACTTCGATTATATTCCTGCTGAGTAGGTATAGAGCCTCATAGAACTCCAGCATAAGCCCCCCTTCAGCCTCAACTCCGTAACCCCTAGACGTCAACCCCTTAATATCCTCGGTTGGTGGGATCAGTACACCATTATCCTTCAGTATGCCCTTTAGGGGCTTCCTCTCCGTCTGCCCCTTAGCTCCCTCGCCTACCTTAGCCATCTCTCCCATCAACTCCCACTCTTCCCGGTGAGCCTCTTAAATTGATCCCTAGTTATCACACCCTCCTCGCAGATTATGGCCGTCACATAATCGATCGGGGTTATATCG
>QMYL01000068.1 GCA_003662645.1 Candidatus Bathyarchaeota archaeon | reverse complement strand
GCTGGGACACCTGAAGCATAGAGATGTCCAGATCATGATGTTCGTCTCGATACTCCCAGCCCTCTTCTACTATATAGGGTACTCCCTCATGTGGTCGGCTCAATTCAGCAGCCGCGATGAGAGGGGGAACGCCAACCTAGCTGCGTTGATAGGCTTCCTAAGCCTCATAATATACTGGGTCCTCACCCTCTTCACTCTATACCTCAGCAGGCTACGTGAGTACTACGCGGACCGTCACAGCGCGTCGGTCGTTGATGAGGGGGCTAGGAAGCTCTCGGAGGGTCTGGTCAAGATAGCATACACAACCGAGAGGGTGAGGAGGTTCCACCCGCATGTCGGTAACCTGAGCTCCTTCAAGGCCCTATTCATAGCCGACCCGGAGAGCTCCAGTAGGGATCTGAGGGAGCTCTCCGAGGTTGGTATTATGAGGAGCGACTCTAAACTGGTCGAGGAATACCTCAGAAGGAGGATCACAACAGCTGACAGGATAGCTGAGCTCTTCTCAACACATCCAAACCTGGTTAAGAGGCTTAGGGCCCTCCAAGAGTTGGCGTAAAGCTCCGACACACTATGCCATACAAAACGGCAGATGGAATTATTTAAACATCCATCCATATTTATTTATCTTAGGCTCTGGAAGGGTTGAGGTTTGGGTCTAGACCAGGAGTTTGAGGCCCCTTCATGGGATGAGATATACAACATGCTCCTTAACCTGGCAGATAAGATCCGTAGAGATGGTTTCAACCCGGATATAATAGTTGGGGTTTCACGTGGAGGTTGGCCTCCGGCTAGGATCATGTCGGACTTGCTGGACAACCAGGAGCTTGCAAACGTTAGGGTTGAGTTCTACGTCGATATAGCCAAGACGATGAGGGAGCCAGTCATAACCCAGTCCCTCTCAGTCTCGGTGGAGGGTAAGAGGGTTCTGGTGATGGACGACGTAGCCGATACCGGGATGAGCCTACGTTTGGTCAAGTCCCACGTTGAAGAGAGGGGGGCGAGGGAGATCAAGACGGCTACCATATACTACAAGCCGTGGAGCGTGATCAAACCCGAATACTACGAGCGTGAGACGAGGAAGTGGGTGATCTTCCCATGGGAGCGGAAGGAGACCGTGAGGAAGGTTCTCCAAAGGTGTAGGAGGGAGGGAATCCCGATAGAAGAGGCGAGAAGGAAGCTGGTTGAGGGGGGATTAGACCCAAATCTAGTTGAACGCTTCATAAATGATGTACTTAACGAGGGGAAACCCCCACATGGAGGCGAAGATTCTCAATAAACGCGTCGTCATAACGGGCTTCCGTGGGGTCAAGATTGATGTGGATAGGCTCTTCAAGGAGATCCGGAGGAGAACAACGGGGAGACCCACATCCAGATCTTCAACGCCAAGTTCATCGCCGGCTATGAACACCTCTACTTCGCGGTTCTCAACGCCTTAACAGCCTTCAAGAACGGCTTCAATATATCGAAGAACCTAGCGATGGAGGTCCTCCTATTCGCGTCTGCCCAGACTCAGATAAACAAGGCTATAGAGACCCTAGGTGTGAAGCCGGATGTATCTGAGGTTGCGGTTGTGATAATCTCGGATAGTAAGGATGGGGCGGAAGTCGCGTTGCGTGTAGTCTCGGAGCTCCTCTCTGGTGAGAGGTCAGACTCCGTTCTTGAGTTGAATGAAGATAAGGTTAAGGCGATAAGGGAGCTCTTTGGTATAACCGACCCGGAGATAGAGGCGGTATCGAAGAGGCTCGGGGAGGGCGGTGTCGAGGGGGCCGTGACCAGGCTGATCATTGAGCGCGAGGCGCTCTTACCTACACAGCGTTAGTGGCGCTCTTTCACAACCGAGAGTATGTCGTCGGGCTCTATAATCGAGATTCCCGTCAACCTGCCCAAGACCTCTATCAAGACTATCTTATCCGGGTTTTCTAGGTTTACCTTCCTATCTATATCCGAGGCTGCAGCCTTGATTATCTCCATCGTTGGTAGTTCGGTGTGTCTCTTCTCCACGGTGACCCTGAAGGTTTCACCTTCACGTATCTTCGGAGCCAGCCTCCTCACGGCGTCCCTTATCCTCTCCAGACTTGTGCGGGTGACCACCTCGATAGGGATTACCTTCAGTATGTAACGGAACTCCTCTGGACGTTCCTTGAGTATGTTCCTTAAACCCCTTATAGCCTCGAAGGGGTCGAGTTTCGTCTTGGCTACGACGAGCCCCGTCACCTCCGTCCTGTCAACGAGCGCCTCGCGATCTCCCACCTCGCCGAGGAGGAACCAAGCCTCGGAGCAAGCCTCGGCCTCGTTACCCCTAGCGGTTGAGATCAGGAGGTTAAAATCTTCTATATACATGCCGTGAACACCAGGTCTACAATCTACGCGAGACTAAGTTTGATCTACTCAGCTCATCTCATAAAGGTTTTCCCTCTCTGCTCGGGTATCAGGTTCGGTGGAACCCTCCCCTCAAGAACGGCCCTTATATTCTCTATGTCGACTAGGGCCATCCTCCGCCTAGTCTCCTTCGTGGCCGAGCCTATGTGAGGGGTCAGGATAACGTTCTCCATCTTAGTTAGGGGGTTGTCCAGCGGTAGGGGCTCCTCAACGAACACGTCGAGGGCTGCTCCGGCTATCCACCCCTCCTTTAAGGCCTTCACCAGGGCTTCCTCATCTATGACTGGCCCCCTAGATGTATTTATCAGGTAGGCTGTTGGTTTCATCAACTTAAGCTCCCTCTCCCCTATCATCCCCCTCGTCTTCTCGTTTAGTGAGACGTGTATCGTGACGAAGTCGGATGACCTAAGCAGGTCTTCGTGCTCGACGTACCTGACCCCGAGCTTCTCCTCGGCTTCACCCTTCCGGACTATGTCATAGTAGATTATCTCCATGCTGAAGGCCTTAGCCCTGGAGGCTACCGCGTATCCTATACGTCCAAGGCCTATTATGCCTAGAACCTTACCCTCCAAGTCTAAGCCCAGCGGGAAGTTGAAGCCTCCCTCCACGGCCCACCTAGACCTAACGTAACGGTCAGCCCTTATGATGTTCCTCGATAGGCACAGCATCAGGCCAATGGTCAGGTCGGCCACAGCGTCTGAGAGGACGTTAGGTGTATAGGTTACGTAGATCCCCCTCCTGGTGCAAGCCTCGACATCGACGTTGTCGTATCCGACTCCGAACCTGGCCACTATCCTCAATTTTGGGGCTCTCTCTAGAAGCTCCTCATCTATCGGGGCTGTATCGGCTACTAGGGCAACGGCGTCCCTCAACTCCTCGAAGAGCCGCTCCCTATCGGTTAATGGGATGAAACGGACCTCAGCCACGTCGTTCAGGGTCATGAAGACCTCCTCCTGCTTCCCAGCCGGAACGATGACCTTAGGCTTCATCCACAAACACCTCACAGTGAATACTCAGATCGATGGAGGTTTTATAAAATTATACTCATGGAAAGGTGCGTATTCACCTCTTTATTGTTGCATTAATATTTAACTCTCGGTTTAACCATCTATTGTTGAGTGGTTGGGATGAGGTTTGTCAGGGTGTTCCTTCTCCTGCTCTCAGCCCTTTTGCTATGCCTTGCTATCCTCAAGGCTTTGGATTTGATATCCCCACCGATCATCCCAGCTGAGAATTGGGATCCCGACCTGAACGGTGATCATTGGTACCTAACGGGTTGGCACTTAGAGAATGCGTCCAGATACATTAAGGAGTTCACGGTCTATGATGGGAGGAGCGTCTTCCACGGCTTGATCGAGGATTGCAGGGGTGACACCATATACAGCGTCAGTATAATGCAGGGCTACTTCCCCCAACGTTGGGGTGTACCATACTGGAACGGTACCCACACCGGTAGGAATAGATTGAAGGTTGAGGGATACCCCGTAAAGCTGAACGTGACCTTCATGATTGTAAATTACACCTTCAATGTGGATCCAAAGGATACGTACTGTGGATTCTGCTGGGTTACTGTTGGGGTTGATATCAGGGGCTCGGTTGTCGGTAAGGATTACAACGCTAAGCCGGATGAGGGAGGCGACAGCTGGGTCTTCTGCGCAAACCTCTTCTATATCAGGCTCGATGAGGGTGGAATTCACTACTCGAAGGAGGGTGATGTTCTGCTTCGAGTTAGGGATTTAGATTACGGATACGGCGTAGAGAGGTTGTACCATTACTCAGTAGCTGTAAACAACTCAGAAGATGTGGGATTGAACAGGTGGGTTACGCTTGAGATACCCCTGACCGAATACATCCAAGCGATGGAGTCAGCTTTTGATGAACCCTTCAAGGTGAATAGAACCCACCTCATCCAGCCGTTCATAGAGACCTGTGGAGGCTCGATAGAGGCCTACTTCGACTATGTAGCCCTAAATGGATGATCATGAGGCTTGTTTAAGGCCGGCCTAGACATCGATTACCTTACCTGGGTTTAGTATGTTATTCGGGTCGAATATCCTCTTTATCTCCCTCATCAACCTAAGTTGTTCCTTGTCGAGGCATAGGGGTAGGTACTTCTTCTTAGTAAACCCGATACCGTGCTCGCCCGAGATAACCCCGCCCAACGCTATGGCCTCCTTGTACAACTCCTCCATGACCCTTGGAAGCTTCTCCTCCCACTCCTCATCTGTTAAGCCGTCCTTGATCGGGTGTACATGGATGTTTCCGTCTCCGGCGTGGCCGTAGCTTAGGATCCTCACGCCGTACCTCTTGGATATCTCCTTTATGCGCATCACGTATTCAGGTATCTTGCTCGGCGGTATGGCCGCATCGACTATATCGGCGACCCTGCTCTTGACTATAGCCTCGTAGAAGATGCTCCTTATGTCCCATATCCTCTCCTGTCTATCCTTGGTATCCGCAACCAATACGTCCACGGCGTTGTTCCGGAGGCATATCTCGGATATCGCCTCCGCATCTTCGTATAGGTTTTCCTCCTTGTCGCCGTCTATTCTGATTATGAGGTATGCCTCCGAGTCGTGGTGTGGCATGCTCTTCCCTACACGCTTCTCGGCCTCGATTATGACGTCCCTCTCAACGAACTCTATCGCAGTCGGGGTCATCCTCTCCCTGAGTATCTCTGATACAGCCCTAGCCGCATCGAAGAGGTTGTTGAACGGGATGTATAGGGTCATAAATATCTTCGGCAGCCTCATCAGCCTTATAATCACCTTCGTAACAACGGCCAGGGTCCCCTCAGAGCCTATTATCAGATGCATCAAGTCGTAGCCCATAGACCTCTTTACAACCTTCCCACCCAGGTTGAGGACCTTACCGTTCGGTAGGACGGCCTCCAAACCGAGTATATAATCCCTCGTCTTGCCGTATTTGACCCCATTCATGCCCCCGGCGTTTGTGTTCACGTTTCCCCCTATCGCTGAGGTCCTCTCGCCGGGGTCGGCTGGGTAGAAGAGGCCCCTCTTCTCAACCTCACGTCTCAGGTCTGATAGTATGACGCCTGCCTCAACCACAGCCATGAGGTTCTCCTCATCTATCTCCAATATGCGGTTCATCCTCTCTAGGCTTAGGAGTATACCTCCATAGACCGGGACGGCTCCGTTACATAACCCCGTCCCCTGGCCTCGCGGGGTTACGGGTATCCTCATCTCGTTCGCTAGGGCTAGGACCTTCGAGACCTCCTCCGTGCTTCCAGGTTTAACAACAACGTCGGGTGGTTTGATCAGCCCCAACGGCGTCTCATCGTATGAGTAGTTCTTGAGGGCGTCCTCATCGGTGAGGACGTTCTCGCTTCCAACTATCTCCTTCAGTCTCTCTATAACATCCTCGGTGACCTTGCCGTACTCCACCTACTCACCCTCCTTACTCCTCAACTCCTTTATCCTCCTAATTAACTCCGGAACTATCTCATAAAGGTCTCCAACAAGCCCGACATCCGCAACCTTGAAGATGGGGGCCGATGGGTCCTTATTTATGGCGACTATGAAGTCTGAGCCGCTCATCCCGGCCAAGTGT
>QMYL01000067.1 GCA_003662645.1 Candidatus Bathyarchaeota archaeon | reverse complement strand
GCATGGTCGAGACCCAATACGTGAACTCTACGGTATTTATGGGGTTCCCCATCCACCCTAACCTCTGAGACCTTAACCCAGTTACCACAACTGAAGGAGACGATCAGGGTTAGACCCCTAACCGCCTCCCCGCATGACGCTAGGAAGCGTAGGGTTCCAGCCTCAGGGTTCCAATCTACATCCCTTATCTCAACGGTCTCCCTAGCCCTCCAGTACCTGTTCCACCCGCCATGGTCCATGAGCCTCACACCCCTATCCTTCGCGTATTTGATGAGCTTACTGAAGAATCTATCACTCGGGTGGTGCGATCTCCCAAGGGCTCTGGAAGCTAGGTAGATGGGGTGCCAACAGTAGCAGTTTACGGTGTGGTACCTATCCGTCGCATCGTCCAATATATCCCTCGCCAAGTTGAAGGCCTCATCCTCGCTCAGGCCGAGCCCCATATAAAACCTTCCCTCATGACCCTCCCTTATCCGGACGATGTACCTATGCCTCTCCCTGAAGAGTGAGTAATCACTGGACAGCATGGGCATCTCGATGACGTCTATACGCCTATAGACCTCGGGGTCTATGAAGTAGAAGGGTAAGCCTGTTCCGAGCGAGTATCCGACGACATCGGCTGATCCCTCAGTACACTTATGCCCAAGGGTTGAGTCGTACTGGAGGCCAGCCCTCTCCATCCATATGGGTAAGTCCTTAACGGTCCCCCAGCGGAGGCCGTGGGTCCTAACACCGAGGAACCTACCGCCAATATCGGCCTCACCCCGCCTCAACTGGCGTAGAAACTCTTCCTCTTTGAAGTATGGACCTGCCGTCTGGACGGCTCTACGTCCATCCCCGTCCCAGACCTTCTTCCCATCCTTGAAGAAGTTGGGGTGGAAGCCCATATCGACCCCCGCCTCAACCAGCCTCCTGAGTTGTTCACGGCTCATCGGCTGTTCCCAAGGCGTTACGAACAACGTGTATGGCGCTCCAAGCTCCCTCATAAGCCCCAAAACCACACCCATCTCGTCGTATCCGCATCCATCCTGGTCTCCACCTATCAGGAGGAGGGCCATACTCCCATCCGGGAAGTACCACTTCCTCGGGATGGGGATACCGACTGCCTTAAGAAACAGACCGAAGATCAGTCTCCTCATCAGGTCCAGTTGGGGGATCCTCTCCAGACCATCCTCAACCCTCCATGTATCCAAGGCCTTGCCGCAATCTGAGTCCGGCTGCTGCAACATTAGTATCGTCCGGGGCATATCGAAAGCCACAGCTATCGCGACGCCGAGGCCCTTCCTAACCCTCAGAACGCCGCCGAAATCCTCCTCTGGGGTTAGGGTGGCGATCACCTCCCCTCCCCTATACAGTCTTGAGAGCCCGAAGATCTGGAGCCTACCCTTATATGAGGTTAGGGTTGAAGCCTCACCTCCCCGGATGTTTACGTAACCATCTATCTGGCTTCCACCGGTGTCGGTTATACCTAGAACCTCAACTAAACCCCCAGAGGGCTTGAATGTTAGAAGTGCTCCTCCGCCATTGAGGAAGCGTTCCACCTCATCTAACCAGCGGCCTACATCCGCCTCCTCACCTATGATTAGGCCCCTCAAGCCGCTCTCAACAAGCCCACCAAGGCCTTTAAGCCTCAGGTAGGGGATCCCCTCGATCCTTAGGGCCTCCTCTATGAGTATGTCTTTTGTTCCGTCTTGGTAGTAGAGGCCTATCGGTTCCCCCGCCATATTGGGCCTCCTCCGAAACCTCACTGGAACGGGGTATACCTTATGAATTGGCTTTGGCAGTAGAAGCCTACTGGCTGTGATGCATAAAACTCCCCCGTTCTGGGCAGCATTATGAAGGCAACAGTTGCGTGTAGCCTACCGAAGCCGCCGTGTTGGCAGAGCCCCCCGCGGCCGTGAGAGCGTAGGATCCTCTTCAAGCTCTCCACCGGGTTCTCTCTGTCCGCCCTCCTTATAAAGTTAACCAACCGTTTGTAGCGGGCTATCGAGTTCCTTAACCTCTTAACCTCCTCCTCAGTTCGGGCTGGCCTCTGCAGCCTTCTAGTCTCCTCCTCAACGTAGTGGTTTGTGCACGCGACCCCTCCATCCTCAGCCCATCTCACAGCGACCCTCGTGTTCGTCTGCTCCACCACCGCGGCGTTCCCATCCTTATCGAGCAGTATGACGTTAGCCGGGTTCCTGTAGCCCTCCCTGAACCTCTCGAAGAGCCTTATACTCTCCTCCACGGTTGAGCAGTATTGGATGACGACCCTGTATAGGGCGTACCTTGGGAAGCCCATCCCCATGTCGGTGGCCTTCACGCTTGAGCCTCCTAGGCATAAACCAGCCTCATTCATCGCCCTAGCCACGCCCAGCAAACCCGGACTCGCCACATGGATGAAGGAGTATCCCTTCTCAGGCTTGAATAGCATCATGGCCAAGTATGGCGACCGTCCGATGTCCAACGTTGACCCGAGCGCTGGACCCTTTGAAGTCTCGGTCAAGGCGACGTTACTGCAGCCGATCGGGTTGTCCCACCACGCATTCAGCATCAAGATATCCTCATAGTCCAGGTTTGAGCCTTCAGCCATGCCCCTCAACTCCTCGACGAGTTCGGGGTAAGTCTCGTTGAGTACGCTCTCTATCCGTAGGGCCATCTCCATGTGGTCTCTCCTCCTAGCTCCAGTTATCTTTGTCAGTCTAGCCTCGGCAATCGACCTGATGAGGTCTCGGAAGATCCTGCCCCTTTTATACCCTATCTCTCGCGGTGAACCTTCCAGCTCAACCGGGAAGAGAGACAACGAAGACACCAATTGTCCACAAACCGACTGATTATTTAAGCCTTTTCTCCCCCGCTTGATAGCTCTACGGACAGAGACCTCACGTCTCTCTTCATAATTCCATGATGAACGTAAGCGACCGAGTCATCGAATATGGGGATGGGAAGCCAGTAGGGTTCTTCATGCCCCACTGCCAACATGAAGTTTTCATGAGGTGTAACCTTTAGACCGGCCATGCCCCCACGGTCCTATACGCTCATCGCATCTATTATACCGGGTATACTTGGATCAATGGGGATGCTCCACATCATCCCCACTTGATGTACTCCTCGAACAGCCTGTCAGCCTCATCCGGCGGGATTATCTTAACCGGCCTCTTGAAGGCGTAGGCTGAGATGGGCAGTATATGTCCGGAGTCACCCCTCTCGAGGGCTATCTTCGTCGCCCTTATCACATCCATCATAACTGATCCAGCGTTCGGTGCGTCAAATGTGCTGAGTTTTATATCCAAGTATAGTGGGGTCCCGCCGAAGTATAGCCCCCTAAGCCAGAAGTAGCTGTCTCTCCTGTTGCCTAGGAAATCGACGTAGTCGGTTGACCCAGCGATTATCGAGGCTTCGTATGGTAGTACAGCCCTAACGGACTCGGTCTTTATCCTCCTCTTCACATCCCTAGCCCTCTCGAGGGTGTCTAGGGATTCGGTTCCACCCCCAACATCGAGTTGGTACGTCTCCGATACGTGTATGCCCCTCTCACTCAACATCTTCAGCAGCGTCTTGTGGAGTATGGTTGCACCAACCTGATCTGTTAGGTCATCCCCGATTACCGGTAGCCCAGCCTCACCGAACCTACGGATCCATGATGGGTCACTGGCTATCCTCGTTGGGGTGGCGTTTATGAAGGCGCATCCAGCCCTCAGGGATTCCTCTGCGTAGCGTTTTGGAGCCTCGGTCGAGCCGCTTGGGAGGAGGTTGATCGCTATCTCAGCCTCGCTCTCCTTGAGGCTCTGGGCCACATCCACCTCCTCCGAGTCGTCTATCTCAACCTCCCCCCTCAGAGTCTCACTTATCCCATCCATGAGGGGGCCCCTCAAGACCTTCACGTTCAATTTCGGAACCTCAGCGAACCTCCTGGCGTTGTTCGGTGGGCTGAATATGGCCTCCGACAGGTCCCTCCCAACTTTTCCAGCCTCGACGTCGAAGGCGCATACGACCTCTATATCCCTGGGGTGGTAGCCGCCAAGGTATAGGTGTCTCAGCCCTATCGCCTCCCTTTCCTCATCTATGTTCCGGTAGTATTGGATACCCTGCACTATCGCCGAGGCGCAGTTCCCGACACCGATTAATGCAACCCTTATCTTAGGCAAGGATTATCCCTCTCAACCCATATTCACCTTATCAAGATAAAAGTCTGCCGATTATCCCTCCAAACGGTCAAGCTCCGTATAAACCTTATCTTTATCCGTTGATAACTGGATGGTGTGGGGTCGGCGGTATGGCTCCATCCTTCCCGAAGGATTGGTTCCCACAATACATGAACTACCCCCAGATATGCTATTACAGACACGCCAGGAGGCACCTTCTACTCCTAACGACAGACGACGACAACTACATGATCTACTCATCCATCTTCAAGTCCTTCGAGAGGTACGGCTTCAAGCTCTCAGCTGGGATAATCGTTAAACCCTACGTTGAAGGCGGACCCTACCCAGAGATGAAACCCCCATACCCAAGCGAGGTCGAACTGAAGGAGATGTTCCTAGCCGGACACAGCATAGTCGCCCACGGATACAACCATGATAGGGAGCTTTGGCAGGGAAGCTGGGCCGATAAAGAGGAGGGATATAAAGCCATAGCTGAACAACTCACGAAGGCTCGAGACGGCATATTCAGGATTACTGGACACCCTATAATATCGACTTGGCTGCCGTGGTCGCTTGACCATGTAAACCGCGGACATGGCGAGGTCGCTAGGGAGGTTGGGTACGTCTATTGCGCCCAGAGGCAGCCTAGAGGCGAATTCCACCACTGGGAGTTGGATGTACCATCACGCAGTACCGAGGTGTTCCAGAACACTCGTGACGTCTGGGATGTATACGATCAAGTTACGAAGGATATCAAAGCCAGAAGGTTGTACACGCACTTGTGGGGGCATGGATACCTAAACACGGATAACCTCGAGGAGAACCTTCTGAAGCTATCGGAGGATCGTGATATGATGGGGTTCCTATGGTCTACGAGCGTCGAGAGGGCTGTCAGGTATATCGTTGAGAGAAGGTATACCCGCATAGAGGACTGGAGTGTTGAGGATGGCCTATGGACGTACCGGCTCAGCATGGAACTACCAAAGGACCTGAGAGGGGAGCTCTACGGGAGGAGGATCTATAATATGCCCCTAACGATATGCCATCCGAACCTTGAAGGTGGAAAGCCCCCATACGTCTATACGGAGGAAGGAGGAGAACTGACTAGGTTGAGGTCGTGGATTCGGGACGGCAAGCTCTATTACGATGTGGTTCCAGGGGACCAGAGGGTCATAGTCTCCCCAGAACCCCTAACCGAGCCGTCAACCCCTGAGGTTAAACTATACATCGACGAGTTGGAGGTTCGGAGGCCCTGTGATGGCGAGCCGGTTAGGGGAGGCTACGCCATCCAGATAATCGTTGAGGGCGTCGACCCGAAGGCTCAGATAATCGAGTGGAAGCTCACAGTTATCGATGGGGATGGCCGATACTACACGGACCACCTAGGGAGGGAGATAAAGGATTACAAGCTCCCGGTGAATGATTGGCTCGACAACAGAAGGGGTAAGATAATATACCCGATAGAAAGGGGATACAGGAAGGATGAACCCTTCACCATAATATGTGAGGTTGTGAACGCCCATGGGGTGGGGGCGAGCGTTAGGGAAACCATCTAACGAAAGGCTTGAGGCTGGTTTCCAGCCCTCATGGGATGTATCCATCAACCTCGAGTCGGCTCCTCCCCCTTAGGTAGACCACGGGTATGCCCTCATGCCTCAGCCTCCTCCTCATCTCTCTGTCATTCGTAGCTACGGCGCACCCCATCTCCTTGGCAACCCTCAAAACGACGTCATCGAAGGTCTCGCCCTCAAACCTCTCAACCTTGACAACCTCGCACCTCCCAGCCACCTCCAGGGCTGAGGCGGCCTGCATCCTAACCTTGTCGGATCT
>QMYL01000066.1 GCA_003662645.1 Candidatus Bathyarchaeota archaeon | reverse complement strand
TATCGCTCTTCGTGGATAATATAGCCGCTGTATCGCTCCTTGTAGCGTCCGTTGGCATAATAACCACACTCTGGACCTCGATGATGGAGAGGATAAGGGAGATAGGGATACTCAAGGCGATAGGCTTCAGCAACGAGAAGATACTCAGACTCTTCCTGAATGAAGCGATAATAATCGGGTTGATGGGTGGAACCCTAGGCCTCTTCACCGGTATAGGCCTAGCCTACGTGATGAAGAGCTTCTTCAGGGGCGAGTTCGCCCACATAACACCGATCTTCACAATTCCAAGCCTGTTCGGAACGTGGGTTCTCTGTGTAGTATTGAGTATGGTTTCCGGTTTCTACCCAGCTTGGAGGGCAAGTAGGCTAGATCCAGTCGCATCTTTAAGGCACGAATAAACCTGTCGGGGTTTAATCACTCAATTTTATATATCAAAAGGTTGTAAGTTCATGGGGGAGTTACGGTATGGTCGATACAGTTAGGCTCTCAGGCTTCGTGGTGCTCTTCGTGGGGGTGGCTGTCCTCCTCTTCACCTTCTACAACGCCTACCTACTGCTCAATGAGATCCTAGAGATAGAGGTCTCCCAAGACTTGATGAGTCTCTTCGGCGAGGCCTTAGCGCCGCTTATAGTCTACTCGATAAGGGCTTTATACCTCGGTATAATGGGTTGGGTGGGTTCAATCCTAACGAGGAGAGGGGTTCAAACCATAACCTCCGAGAGGAGAGAGGGTGAGGAGAGGGTTACGGCCCGACTTGAAGAGGAAGCCGGGAAGAGCGGAATATAACATAATGCGCCATTTAAATCCCAGTTTGGGGCTTGGGAGAGAGGAACCTAGATGAGGCAGAGCATAAGGGCGCTGGGTTGGTGCATAACCTTATCCATGCTCATACTCTTCGCCTTCCTAGCCTCAGCGATAGGCTCTATGATGCAGGTTATAGTTGTGAATCAGGGGATAAGGCTGGGAAGCCCTGAGATTGAAGTCGTGAACGGGACGATGAGAATATCCTTCCCGATACTCGTCAACAATACGGGGCAGTACGACATCTCAGACCTGAACATAACGACAGTAGTTAGGGACGGTGAGGACTCGATAATCTCACGGGGGACGACGATCATAGAGCGTGTGGGGAGGGGTAAGCTCGCGATCAAACTCCACAACGTCACGGTAGACCTCGTCGATTTAATTTCTAGGATGACGAACTTACTATTCGAGGATGCCGAGTTTAAGGTTGATACATTTCTCGGTTTGAGGTACGCCTATGCCCTCTCCTTCTCTGTTGGGTTGATGAACCAGACCTTCTATTGGGGTGCTCCCTTCAGCGGCTTCTCCATCACTAGGATAACCTACCACTTCAACCTCACCCACCACATACTCACGATCGATTACAGCTTCGAGAATCACTCACCAATGGACGTAACGGGTCTACTAACGATAAGGCTCTACAACGATAGGGGTGAATACCTAGGCCAGGGAAGTAGGGTGATCAATGCTCCACACCAATCATCATTCAGCGACTCCATAGGGATTATAATAGAGAAGCCTGAGAAGTTCACGATGTCAGGTTACATAGAGATGACGATAGAGAACCCCATCTTCGGACACGTGGAGATTGGGAGGTTCCCGTATGGCTGAGGAGAGGGAGAGGACGATCAGAGAGTGGACGCGCATAATCCTGCCGAGAGTTCTGAGGGCTACCCTATGGGGCTTCATCATGGGCGGGGAGCTGTTGATCCCGCTCCTTATACCGAGCGTCAGTAGGGAGTTGGAGGCCTTCTTCCCTCCCGGTCGGATGGGGATCCCGCATCTCGTTGCGATATTCGTCGCCTTTGAGGTTGCCATCCAGCTCTTGGACGGGACCGTCTTCCGTTACGCCCTGAGCATGGCTAGGGCTATAGTCTCCATGATATCCGTAGTGATCGTGACGAATGGAGGCGTTATGACCTTCACCATGACGCCTCCTCAGGACCTGCAGGCGGCTGCTGGGATGACTATACAATTCACCGTTAACTTTGAGGCTGTCCTTGGGGTCTTCTTGATACTTTCCCTTTTGAGCATACTGAAGAACTTGCTCCAGGCTGTTGAGTTCCTAGCTAAGAAGGCTGAGGAGCCTATAACCCTCCCTGAGCTTCCCTGAGCTTCTAACATCCGTCGACTTTGAAGGAAACGTTTAAAAGCCTCGGATATTTTCTCTAACCAAAAAAGGGTTTGGAGGGGCCTCTCAAGTTAGTGTTGGGTGGTGTTTGTCTGGATGAGCCTATTGGAGGTTAGGGATCTTAGGGTTGAGGTTGAGGGTAAGCTCATCCTTGATGGGATACATCTAACCCTCGAGGAGGGTGAGAATTATATACTCTTCGGGCCTAACGGTTCTGGTAAGTCCACCTTGATAAGCTCGATTATGGGGCTTCCCCCTTATAGGGTTGTCTCTGGCAGGATAATCTTCATGGGTGAGGATATAACCGATAAGAGCGCCGATTACAGGGCTAGGCTCGGTATAGCCGTCGCATATCAGAACCCGCCTGAGATTACTGGTATAAAGCTCTCGGACCTCTTGAAGTTGTGTTTGGGTAAGGATCCCAAGGATGACTTCAGCAGTGAGGAGTTTGGTTTGATAGAGGCCTTCAACCTTAAGGGTTTCCTAGACAGAGATATTAACGTCGGCTTCTCCGGCGGCGAGAGGAAGAGGGCTGAGATACTCCAGATACTCTTCTTGAGGCCTAAGCTCCTCCTCCTTGATGAGCCTGACTCGGGGTTGATATTGAGAGTTTAAGGTTGATAGCCGGTGAGGTTCAAAGGTATATTGAGAGTAGTGGAGCTTCAGCCTTGATAGTTACCCATAAGGGTGATATACTCGATTACGTCGAGTCTGAGCATGCCTGCGTTCTGCTTGATGGTAAGATATACTGCTTCGCTAACCCGAAGGAGATATACAAGACCATCAAGAGGTGTGGGTATAAGGAGTGTATCAGCTGTAAGAGTAGGGTTCTGGAGGGTTGGTAGTTGGTTAAGGATTCCCTACTGGCGAGTATACCCCACAAGATACTCGAGGAGGCCCACCGTGGAGGCTTCGATGTACATGAGGAGAGGCGTTCTGGGACTCTACTCCACATAGACAGATCCACGATATACGCTGGTGTGAATGAACTCTTCAAGGGTAAGGTTGAGGTTATGGATACGAAGGAGGCTTTGGAGAGGTATCCATGGCTTGAGGATTATAGGTGGAGGCTGATCGATCGGGAGAAGGATGAGTTTACAAGGAAAGTTGCCGAGGACTTCAGTGGCGGTTACTTCATGAGGATACTCCCGAATGTTGAGGTCGTCTTCCCGCTTCAGTCTTGTCTGATGATAACCGAGAACAACCTCGAACAGAGGATACATAATATAATCATAGCTGAGGAGGGTTCCAGAGCTTACATAATCAGTAGCTGCCTCCAGCACTTCTCCGTTGATGAGGCCTCCCACCTCGGTATATCCGAGTTCTATGTTAAGAGGGGTGCAACCCTCAACTTCACGATGATCCATAACTGGAGTGAAGGAACCCTTGTTAGGCCTAGAAGTGCAGCCCTCATCGAGGAAGGTGGGACCTTCGTCTCGAATTATATATGTTTGAGGCCTGTTAGGGATGTTCAGATGTATCCAGTTGCCTATTGTGTTGGTGATGAGTCTAAGGTTAGCTTCAATAATATCCTCTATGGGCATGGCGGTTCGAACCTCGATATCGGTTCTATGGCCATCCTTGACGGTTTGGGTAGTAGGGCTGAGATGATAACTAGAGCTATAGCTAGGGGTGGTTCCAGGATAGTCGTTAGGGGTAGGATTGAGGGGAACACCTCCGATTGTAGGGGCCACCTTGAATGTAGGGGTCTCATAATAGATGAGAATTCCTATCTCCAGTCTATACCCGAGCTTGTGGCTAGGAGGAGAGGCGCCGAGATTACACATGAGGCTGCCGTGGGTAAGATATCTGAGAAGGAGATACTCTACCTCATGACTAGGAGGCTCTCAAGGGAGGAAGCCATATCGACTATCATAAGGGGTTTCATGGATGTTGGGATTCTAGGGTTACCTAAACCCCTGAGTGATGAAGTTGATAGGATTCTTAATATGGTTGCGGGGATGAGTGGGTAACTTTAACCGTCTAGAGTATCGGTGCAGCCGTCCCTTCCAACTCCTCACCATAACCATCCAAGAAGACCAAGCTCAGCAAGAGCCCCACCAACAGCTTTCCAGTCCATAAAAGAAAAAGTTATATTTATATTAGATACACGTAACATTAAAAAATATGTACTTTAAATTCAAGTAAAACGGGGGTCGGAGTCAACGAGAAAAATTGTCAGTGTGAGCGTCATTCTCATGTTATGTTTTCTGCTTTTTTCCTCTACTTTTGGAACAAGTGCAGGGTTTAGTGAACCGGAAGGAGAGTTCGAGACCGTCTTTCCCCAGGGTCCTGAACCTATCCTCCAGCGCGCCCGAGCCGACTACGAATTAGTGAGGGAGCATGTGAAGAACCTATCCAGCTTCGGCTCAAGATTTACAACCTATCCAGGTTACGAGCAAGCCGTTACTTACATAGAAAACTGGTTCAGAAAGTACCTGACTAATGTAGAAATCCACACTTACAATCTCACAGTTATCGCAGACTACGGAGCTACTATGACTGTTCATCCTACGGGACAAAACTTCACCCTCTATCCCCTCGTCCCGAACGTGGTTTCACCGGTCATTACGCCAAGTGAGGGGCTTACAGGACCTTTAGTGTACGTTGGGAAGGGTGAAATCGCTGACTTCAACAATAAGACTATCAAGGATTCCATAGTCCTCATGGACTTCAACAGTCACCTTCACTGGTTAGATGCGGCTAAGTTCGGCGCTAAGGCGGTCATATTCGTTGAACCCTCCTTCACCCTTCGGGAGGAGGCCTTCAGAAAACGCCTAGACATCGTTCCACTCAATTTCCCTAGGTTTTACATTAAAAAGGAAGACTTTTGGAACCTCCGCAATTTGCTGGTCAATGGTGAATATAACGTTACAGTAAGGGGTGAGACGAGGTGGGAGAACAGACCCGCTGTCAACATTATGGGTTACGCTCCAGGCTGGAAACATCCGGACGAATGGATCATTATAGCTGCCTACTTCGACTCTTACTCTGTAGTACCCTCGATAGCCCCAGGCGCCAGCGAGGCCTGTAGTATAGCCACGCTCTTAGCTCTAGCTAAATACTACCATGAAAATCCACCCGAAACCTCAGTTCTATTTGTGGCCTTCTCAGGCCACAATCAGGGAGTCTGGGGAGCTAGGGAGTGGGTGGAGAAGTACATCTTTGGCTCCCTGAGATACCTCCCTGCATCTCCCTACTACCGAGAGGAAACCTTAGCGGCGAACACACTAGGAGCATTCGGCTTAGACATATGGCCAGATACCAGTCTCCTCTATCCGTATGCCGAAGCTGGCTTCCCCTACGACGACGGAAGCCGCTCTAAATGGGGCGACGAGATGCCCTCTCTGATATATCTACGCCTCCAAGAGTTGTACTATTGGCTGAAGGACAAAACAGGAAAGGACTATGGCCTGACACCCCAAGACTTCCTAGCATCAAAATCCCCCGGCAGCAGCATCGAGGTCGTAACTCCCGTATTTAAGAGAATGAAGTGCCTCGACCCGCTTTGGCCGTTCGCTCCAGTAAGCTTCTTCTCTACGGGGAAAGCTTGGCTCCCCTATTACGGAACACCCATCGATACCTTTGACCGGTTAGAACCCTTACTCCCGAACCTGAAGCCTCAACTCGAGCTTCTATACGTCTGGCTCCACTATATACTAAACTCAGATACCCTGAGAGACTCCCTAATAAACCAGCCTGCAAATAAATGGTTACTCTCTCAAGCGCACGAACGCATGAAACGTATTGTGCCTGTGTTTGGTCGCGTATACACTTGGAACCTCACAGACTGGACGCCGATGCCTCAATACGATCCAGAGCAAACAGTCCTCGTCAAACTTACGGGGGGACGTGGAGGAGACTACTATAAG
>QMYL01000065.1 GCA_003662645.1 Candidatus Bathyarchaeota archaeon | reverse complement strand
CTCGCCCTCCTTTAGTTCGGTTATGGCCCTCCTAGCCTCCTCTCCGTACAGGTCTGGGACGTACTTTACGGGCCTCTCCAGTAGCTCCATGTTGGGCTTTCCGAGGTCGACTCCCGTCGCCGCTAGGAAGAGGTGTCCAGTTATCCCACCAGTCAATACGTAGTCGGCTATACCGTTCTTTAGGACGTACCTGGATATCTTCAGTGAGTCGTCGGCCTTCGCCCCTCCAAGGATGAAGATGCAGGGCTTCTCGGGTGACTCCAGGACCCTGCTTAGGGCCTTGAGTTCCCTCTCCATTATCCTCCCAGCCGCGCTCGGCAGAACCGCTGTGAAGCCGACTATTGAGGCGTGGGCTCTGTGGGCCGCTGCGAAGGCGTCGTTGACGAACACGTCAGCCAGGGTTGCTAGCGTCCTCACGAACTCGGATCTGGCGTGCTCTTCAGGTGTCCCCTTCTTCCTCTCCTTCGGGTAGGTCCTCGTATTCTCCAGGACGAGTATCTCGCCCTCCTTTAGTTCGGTTATGGCCCTCCTAGCCTCCTCTCCGTACAGGTCTGGAACGTACTTTACGGGCCTCTCCAGTATGCGGCTCAGTATCTCGGCGTGCTGCTTTAGGGGTATGAAGTCTGGTTCTCCGGGCCTACCCTGGTGGGCCAACACCACAACCTTCGCTCCCCTCTCGGATAGCTCCTTTATCGTGGATTCCCCGTGGGCCCTTATCCTCGTGTCGTCTAGGACCTCCTTCGTCTCCGGATCCACGGGTGAATTGAAGTCCACCCTGACGAGTACAACTTTACCCTCAACATCTAGGTCGTCTAGGGTTAAGAACCTCGGCATGATAACACCCCAAGATAATTAGGGGGTTAACCGGATAAATAAAGGTTGAAGGGTTTGGCTTTCCGCGTTTCTGTCCGGCTTCTGTCGGCCTCACCCTTCGCTTAGGAGGACGCCATGCTGCATATCTTCTCTATCATCCTGACCATCTTGACCGAGTAGCCCCACTCGTTGTCGTACCAGGCTAGGACCTTGACTAGGTTCCCTATGACCATCGTCGACGCCCCGTCCACTATGGCCGAGTTGGGGTTGTGTATGAAGTCCGATGATACCAGCGGTTCCTCCGTGTAGGCGAGTATCCCCTTCAGCTCTCCCTCCGCGGCCCTCTTGAAGGCCTCGTTAACCTCCTCCTTCGTTACCTCCCTCTTCAACACCGCCGTTAGGTCGACTATCGAGACATCTGGGACGGGCGCCCTTATCGCGAGGCCGTTCATCCTCCCGGCCAACTCCGGCAGGGCTAGGGTCGCCGCAACCGCGGCTCCGGTCGTCGTCGGGACCAGATTGAAGGCTGCAGCCCTAGCCCTCCTTAGGTCCCTGTGTTGCATATCAAGGAGCCTCTGGTCGTTCGTGTAGGCGTGGACCGTCGTCATTAGGGCCTTCTCTACGCCGAAGGTGTCATTCAGGACCTTCGCGACCGGGGCTACGCAGTTCGTCGTGCAAGATGCCAGGGAGATTATGTGGTGCTTCTCGGGGTCGTACTTGTCATCGTTGACCCCGTAGACGACCGTTAAGTCCGCGCTTGTCGCAGGCCTCATGGGAGCTGAGACCAGGACCTTCTTAGCCCCAGCTTGGAGGTGTTTAGCTGCGTCCTCCCTGCGCCTAAACCTGCCTGTTGACTCAACGACCAGGTATATGTCCATCTCCTTCCATGGGAGCTTAGCTGGGTCCGGCTGGGCTAGGACCTTCAACTCCTGCTTGACCTTACCCCCTTCCTTGATTATGATCTTGTCCTCTCCGGCTTCAACGTCGAAGGGTAGTGGTCCATGGACGCTGTCGTGTTTCAGGAGGTGGGCCAGGGTCTTAGCGTCCGTCAGGTCGTTTATGACAGCGAAGTCTATCTCGGTTCCCGTCTCGAGGGCGGCCCTGTAGAGGAGCCTCCCAATTCTACCAAACCCATTTATGGCCACCTTCAACGTCATAGCAACATGCACCCCAGCTTCAGTTAATCTGAGTCTTCTTAAAAGGCTTTCGCTAAGGTGTAGAGGGACCAAAAAAAGGCGGTGATGGCGATGTTGGGTTGTAAAAGGGGTATAAAAAGAGGGGGAAGCTTATCCTCTTAACCGTGAAATTGAGGCTTCTAGTTGTCTACTCACTTCAGCCTCCTAAGGGCCATCTCAGCCGCCAAGACCATGGGCTCCCAAGTCTCGCAGACCGGTGGGGCGTAGCATGTATCCGCCTTTATCAACTCGTAGACCGTCATCCGCTTCTGTATCGCCAGTGAAAGGGCGTTTATGCGCTGCGTCACCTCCTCGCCGCCTACCATCTGCGCCCCAACTATCCTCTTGCTCTCCTTCTCGATCAGGATCTTAACCCTTATCGGCTTCGCTCCGGGGTAGTATGCGGCCCTAGTCAGGCCGCTTATCCTCCCAACGGCGACCTCCAAGCCGAACTTGGACGCCAAGTACTCGGTTAGGCCAGTGGCTCCAACCTCGAAGTCCATCAGCTGGGATACGGCTGAGCATAGGGCCCCTGGGAAGAGCGTGTAACCTCCGGCGGCGTTTATACCCGCAACCTTCCCCTCCCTTACGGCGGTTGAACCTAGGAGCGGCAGGCATGGCCTCCCGGTCACTATGTGGGTTGTCTCAGCGCAGTCCCCAGCGGCGTAGACATCTGGGGCGCTCGTCTGCATCTTGTTGCCCGTCTTGATCCCCCTAGTCTCGCCTATGGCTATCCCGGCCTCCCTGGCTAGGTCTGTGTTTGGTCTAACCCCGGCGGCGTTGAGGACTATATCGGCTGGCACATCTTCCCCTCCAACCCTAACGGCCTCAGCCTTCTCCTCCCCTATTATCGCCTCAGCTGGTTTTCCGAGCATTATCTTCATGCCCTTTGCTTCGAGCCTCTTCTGCACCTCGCCCGCCATATCCTTGTCGAGCATCCTCGGCAGTATGTAGGGAAGCATCTCGATCACGGTGGTCTTTATCCCCTTCTCCATAAAGGCGACGGCAGCCTCTAAACCGACGAGGCCGGAGCCGATCACGGCGGCGGTCTTGGCCTTCTTTATCGTCTTCAGGAGTTTTATCCCGTCCTCGTAGGTGTGTAATGTGAAGACTCCCTCCTTGTCTATTCCCTCTATTGGGGGTTTGAAGGGTTTTGAACCCGTCGCGATTATCAAGCTGTCGTACTCGAGGGTTTCGCACCTGCCGGTCTTGTCCTGAACCTCAACCGTCTTGGCTTCGGTGTCTATCGCGGTCGCCGTGGTCTCAAGCCTTAAGTTGAACTTCATCATCTTATAGAAGGATGGTGGATATACTATCAGGTTCTCGAAGCTCGGTATATGCCCTCCCAGGACGAAGGGCAATCCACATCTGGAATAGGCTCCCTTATCCTCCTTCGTCAGTAGGGTTATCTCGGCCTTTCTATCGGTCTTCCTCGCCGCTGAGGCTGCATCCGTCCCAGCGGCGTTCGCGCCTATGATTAATATCCTCCTCGCCACTTTGGCTACCTTCCTTCAACCCTTAACTCTCCTAACTAACCCTCTTCGATGAGCTTCTTGTGCCACTCAACCGCCTTCTCGAAGTCCATCAGCTCCTTTAGGTCCTCCTCGAGGTTTGTTGGGGATACGAGTATAAGCCAGCCCTCGTAGGGGTTCTCGTTCAGTAGATCCGGGTTGTCTTGGATCTCCTCGTTAATCTCCTCTATGGTTCCGCTTACTGGGGATATGAGATCCGATACGGCCTTCACGGACTCAACTGTTCCGAAGGGTTCACCCTTCGCCACCTCATCACCTGCGCTCGGGAGGTCTACGTATACTATCTCCCTAAGCTGTTTCTGGGCGTAGTCAGTTATACCAACCCTGACCTTCCCATCCTCAACCTTAACCCACATGTAGTCCTCTGAGTAGTATAGGCCCTCTAAAACCTCGTAGTCGTCCACCTTAACCATACACACCCACCTTTGACTATTCTATTCAGATATTAACCGTTTAAATTTAACTCCTCCCGCTCCTTTTTCTTCTGTGCGAAAAGCAGCTTGGGGCGGGCGGATCGGGAGATCAATCTAGTATGGGTGGACGCTTGGATGGTGATCTATAGGTAGGTGGATAATTCTAGAGTTATAAAAAAGAGGGGGAAATCTGGGTGTTTATACGATTACGACCCTTCTGTGTATCAGGATGATGTAGATGGCTATTATCAACACCGCCACAGCCGCTATTATCAACCCGTTCGGTAGGAGCGGGTTGAGCGGCCATGGGTCTACGCTGTCCATCCAGAAGTCTCCGTCGCTGTCTGGGTTGGCCGATTCTGTTCCCTTAACGTACTCCTGCCAGTCTGGGACGCCGTCGCTGTCGGTATCCAGCTTGCCGGTTACATGGATCGTTATCGTGTGTTCGCTGTGCGTGTAGGTTATGGTCAGCAGGTAGTAGGTTGGATACTCCGTGTATGTGAAGTCTATCGGCTCCCCATCGAATAGGACCACCACATCGTCTATCGTCGCTCCAAGCGACTCCAGCAGAGCCTTCGGCAACATGACTATGGTCCTGCCAACCGTTCCAGGAGGCCCGGTTACGCGGAGCTCGATCACGTTCCCAACAACGACCGGAGGCTCTATCATCTCCGATGTTGTTAGGGAGCCGACCGTGTATCCTCCAACCGTCACCGGGACACCGGTCCAGTTGGCTATCGTCTCGTTTATCGCGCCCAGTAGTTGTAGGGCCCTCTCCATATCATCCGCGCTAGCCCATGGAGCCCTGACGAGGAAGTCGCCCGTATAGGCTGATGTTACGGCTCCAAGGTCGTCGACGACCGTTGTGTAGACCGTGTATAGCCCGGTTGGGCTCTCCGGTGTCGTCTCGTAGGTCACCCTCCAGTGTGGCCCTGAGCCTGTGTACGTCATGTTCTCCCAGACTCCGTCCGGTCTCAGTATCGAGATCGTGACGGATACGTCGTGACCCTCTGGGTCGTAGGCCGTCACAACTATGGCTACGCTCTCACCTTGGACTATCGCCTGTGGGACGACTGGGTCTAGGAGCACTGGCGGCTCGTTTACTAGGTGGAATACTCCTATAACCGCCGTTGTCGACGTTCCGAGGGTATCCGTTACGGTGGCCTCGACGTAGTATGACCCTACCGGCTTGCCGGTTAGGTCGTATGCCGCGGTCCATGTTCCGTATCCATACTTGGTCCTTCCTGCGAAGGTTCCGGCTATGGTCTCGGTTGTTCCGTCTGGTAGGTGCACCGTGAAGGTTACGGACTGCCCTAACCCTTCATCGCTGTCGACTGTGTATACCATGAACATTATTGTGCTGTCCCTTCCAGCCTTGCTATCTTCAACTAGACCCTCTATCTCGCCCTTCACTATAGCCGGCTCATAGTCGACGATGAATGTTGTGTACTCCATGACTGATGTTGACCATGTCCTCCAGAGCCTGCTCGTCATCATCGGCAGGTAGTCTATCGTCCCGAAGTAGTCTATGAACTTCTGGAGTGAGTCCCAGAACTCCGAGTAGTGGTAGTACCACCAGTACGACCATTCTCCTGAGGATAGGTAGAGTTGTATGGCATCCTTTATCATCGGTGGGTAGAGCCCGTAGTGGATGAAGTATCCGACCTCTTCATAGTATCCTCCATAGAATAGCTCCTTGAGTGAGATCGGTCCAGCCTCATCCATGGCTATTACTATAGCCATGTACCTGCCGGTCGGCCACTTCCAGTAGCTGTCTGGCCCGGCGTATGTCTGGTACGTAGCTATGAAGGTTCCGTCCTCGTATGTTGCCATCTGTTTAAGGCACGTCTTGACCAGGACTGGACACTTAATTATGTCTCCGTACTCTGTGTAGTCTACGTACTTGAGCCATACGAAGACCTCTATATCCTCCGGACTGCTTGAGTCGTCTGTTACAGTTATCTCGAGCGTAACCTCATCTCCGGGTGTAACTATGAACTCGCTTGGGATTACTGATGTTATGACCGGTGCCCTATTGACTATCTCGACCTCATGTATTTGACATACCTCGTCTCCGTATCCGTCACGGATGTATATCCTGACGATTCCCGTCTGGTTCATGGCTGATCTGGGTATCGTCAGGTTGAAGACCATCGTCTCGTTGTACATTCCTGTTACGTTGCTGACCACATCCCACTCATACCATCTCCAGTATTCG
>QMYL01000064.1 GCA_003662645.1 Candidatus Bathyarchaeota archaeon | reverse complement strand
TAGCTATACCGCGCACCCTAATCAGGAGAATCTTCAATGAGGATGGGAGGTTCGGCTCTCTAGTTGGCTATGCACCTAAATACCTGACAGAACAATCCCATACGAAGAGGTGAAGTCTACAGTTACAACCTGCAGGTTCTGCAGGTTTACTATGGGAGCTACACCTGGGTTAGGCGTATGCCCCATCTCCCTCTGATACTCGGTCTGTTCCTGCCATGCGCCGGAATTCACTAAAAGGACATCCCGGTAGGTGCTATAGCTCATAACATGGACGTGCCCGGCGTGGTAGATGTCTGGAACCTCCTCTATGACGAGTAAATCCTTCCTCTCAGGCGCTATCAGGGTTCTCCCACCATAGATCGGGGCTAGATGTCGACTCTGCAGGAGGAGTTTCATAGCCTTATCTGGCTCTTGGAAGTCCATGTTTGGGGCGAAGGATATGACGTCGTCTAGGCTTCTACCGTGGTGTATGAGTACCCTAACCCCATGGAGGCTTATGGTGGAGGGATTCCCCAATATGCTTACCCCCTCAAGTTCGTAGAGTGGCTCTGCGTAATCCTTCAAGAGGGCTGGTTGTGGGAGAGCCCTACGGGATGCATCGTGGTTTCCAGGTATAACTATGACCTCAATGTAGTCGGGTAGATCCTTCAGGATCTCAACTGCCAGCCTGTACTGTTCATATATGTCGTCGACGCTTAACTCCTCGATCTGTTTTGGGTAGATCCCCACCCCATCGACTATATCACCTGCTATTATGAGGTACTTTACGTGGCTCGCTATCCTCCTCAGCCTTCGATCCCCAACCCTCCCATTCAGCCATGATATGAATTGGCGGAACTCCTTCTCCATGAACATCTTGCTTCCTACGTGTAGGTCTGATATGAGGGCTGCATAGACGGGGATCGGGGCCCTATGGGTCTTCCTTATCGGTATATCCGGGGGGAATACGTCGTCAACTATTAGGAGTGAACCCTTCCCCTTGGTCAGTTGGAGGCATACAACCTGGTCAAGGAGTAGGGTCCTAGCCTTCTCTATAGCCCCGCCGTTCTCCGATGGGACATAGACAGTCGCGTTAGTCTCAAGGTCTTCGACTTCTAGGAAGATTCCCCTCCTGGTCTCCCTCTTGTCGGTGACCATGCATATAACCCTAACCTTAGAGTTGTTTGGCGATTTGAGGGCTTCAGAGAGTGTTAGAGAGTCCCTGACATCCATCCTCTGCCTAAGGAGCCTACTCATCCTTCTGAACCTATCCCGGAAGTAATCTATATAATCCTCAAGGGAGCAGGTGGTCTGGATCTCATCTGTTGGATCCATAATAACCTCTACATCAGGCTCGATCTCTTTAGCATAGGGGTGGAAAGATACCTTACCGATGGTTGGGGGCGTAGCTTCAGCCTCTGGGATGAGCTCCTTAACCCTCTCCTCTATCAGTTCACGGTTTATGAAGATCGGCCTCTCGGGTAGGTTCTCAACCTCCTTAATTAGATCCCTAACGGCCTTCTCCAATTCACCAAGGGTTACATTTCTGGAGATATCCCTCAAGAGGTCGAAGGCTCCCTTATCGAGCTGGTATCCAGTCTCCATGAAGAGGGAAACTATCCTCTGAAGTTTCTCGGATTCACTCAATTGCCTACCTCTGGAGCGTGATGGTGGCGAACTTAACCCGGATAACCAATTTAATCTTGGCGTTAATGTTTATGTGCTTTTCTAATCTTCTAGATCCGGCTAGTTACTCTAGGTGAAGAGGAGAAGGAAGTAGCCGAAGAGCTCCCTTCAACCTCACCGTTTCCACTCTGAGATGAAGCCCTCCACCTTGGCCCTCACCCTGTTTGTGAGTAGGGTTATTAGGGTTGAGAGCAGAACGCCAACGATCACGTCTGCTGGATAATGGAAGCCCGTGTATATAACCGAGAAACCTATGAAGGAGGCTATACATACTAGAGGTAGCCCGAGCCTCGGTTCTCCATAAAATATTGGGAGCGCAAAGCCGAATGCAAACATAGTTGTGGTTGAGGGGAAGGAGAAGGTGCTCGTATGCCATATACCAACAATCCTAACAGACTCCAAGGCTTCAAAGGGCCTCAACCTGCCGATCAATACCTTTAACGCCGAGCCGAGAATATAACAAATCGGGGCTGAGGTGGCTGCTATTAAACCCATCGCCTTAGACTCGGATCCCCCGTTCCTCTTGAGGTATAGCCTAATCAACGAGAGGATAATCGATGCTGAGAATAGGGTAGTTGACAGGTATCCACAGGCTATGTCGAGTATTGGACTTGCCAACCCGCTGTTTATGGCTATGAAGGCTTCTTTATCCCCGAGTAGGAGGTCGATTATGAGAATTACAGTCGACGCCGTAATGATTGGGGAGGCTGAGAGGAGGTCTCGCTTAAAACTATAAGCCCCCAACAAAACCACATCCATTAGTTAATACTCAAGCCTTCACTATGTTAAACCCCGAAGCCCTCCTAAGCCTATTCATTATGGTTAAACCGAGCCCCTCAACTTTGAACCCCTCAGCCAGAACCAGATCGACGCCCATGCCCTCAAACTCCCTTAATAACCCAAAGAGGTTCCTTGCGATCACAGCTGGATCCTTACGACTTCCGAGAGACTTGACCTCACATCTATGCATGGTTCTGTAGGTTTCATACATCGGTTTATGTTCATCTATGGTTAGGATACCAACCCTCCTACCCCTACTTAAGTAAAGTCCGGCGAGCTCCCTCACTTTCCTAATTACAGATTTCGGTTCACCCTCGACTAGTATAACCTCCATCCTAAGCTTATAACGCCTATAAGTCTGCTTCACCTCAACCCTACCCAGAACCTCCTCGAGATCCTCCCTGGGAACCCCACCCGGTCTCAGTATCCTAGGTGGCTCAGTAGTCATGTCGAGGACTGTTGATTCAACCCCAACCGGTGTTGGACCGCCATCAAGTATGGCATCTATCCTTCCGTAGAGGTCCTCAATTACATGTTCGGCCGTTGTTGGGCTTGGTCTACCGGCTAGGTTTGCGCTTGGGGCGGCTATCGGTCTTGATGACTCCCTGATCAGTGCTAGGGCAACCCTGTGGCTTGGCATTCTGATTGCTGTTGTTTCTAAACCGGCCGTCGTTATCTTTGGCACGATCTCGGAGGCTCTCAGGACGAGTGTTAGGGGGCCTGGCCAGAACCTATCCATCAACTCGAAGGCCTTCTCCGGTATCTCCTCGGCCAGCCTGTAGACTTCCTTCTTCTCTGCTATGTGAATTATGAGGGGGTTTGTTGGGGGTCTCTCCTTGGCTTCGTATATTTTTCTGACAGCTTCAGGGTTTAGGGCGTCAGCTCCAAGTCCATAGACGGTCTCGGTTGGGAAGGCCACTGTTCCGCCCTTCCTTATTATCTCAGCCGCTCTACGAATCTTCTCGATGCTGGGGTTCTCGCTGTCAACCTTTATTATTATCGTCATTCTAGGCTCTCCGATCTGATCTAATGTTCTGTGAAGCTTTTAGTCTTTGCTAGGGGTGGGGGAAACCTTAAATGTTCAGTTTGAGAGATGATCACGGTCGTCGATCACTTATCCTACAGGAGAGGCCTTCATGCCTGAGCAGATTAGGAGCTTTATAGCATTTGATATAGAGGATGAAATTGTTCTCAATAACCTAACGAGGGTTCAGGATGCGCTGCTCAAGACCGGTGCAGACTTGAAGCTCGTCAAACCGGAGAACGTGCATGTAACGTTGAGGTTCCTAGGTAACATAACGCTCACCATGGTTGATCTGATCCACCGTGAGATGGAGAAGGTAACCTTCGAACCGTTCGATATCGAGATTAAGGGGGTCGGGGTATTCCCAAACCTGAGGCGTATAAACGTTATATGGGCCGGGATAGGTAGGGGCGCTGATGAGCTGAGGAGAATATTCAACCATTTGGAGCCGAACTTGAGGAGGCTGGGGTTTCAACCGGATAGGAAGGGCTTCAGCCCACACCTGACTATAGCTCGGGTTAGAACTGGGCGTAGGAGGGATGAGTTGGCTAGGTGCATTCAAGGTTTGGCTGACTTCTACTTCGGTGTTGTGAGGGCTGAGGTTCTGAGGCTTAAGAGGAGTACGTTAACTCCTAAGGGTCCGATATATACAACCCTCAGGGAGGTTAGGGGCCGGGTTTAGCTGATCCCTGAGAATACTCTCTGGAGGTATTCAGCGAATTTTGGAACTTCCTCCACCGGGTCTCGGTTCTCAACCTCGAACTCTATTGAGATCCAACCGTTATAGCCAACGCCTTCGAATATTTGCCGTATCTTGGCGTAGTCTAACTTTATAGGGCCCTTCTCGGTTCTAGATTCGACCTTCGCGTGTACATGGACTGTGTAGGGGGCTGACTTCTCCATGTCTACGTATAGGTTGTCTGGGTAGTTTCCTGTGTCCAGGTTTAGTTTGAACCAGTCTGAGTTGACTCCTTCAATTATCTTCACCACATCGTCGGCGAGTCTGGTTATGCCTCCATGGTTCTCTAAGGCTATGACGACGCCTAAATCTTCTGCGTATCTCACGCAGGCCTTCCCGGTCTCGATGGCTATCTTGATCGCCTCTTCCTTCGTGTAATTTGGAGCCGGCCACCGTCCGCCGAAGATCCTGAGGCATGGCGCCCCCAGCTCGTATGCCACTTCCAGCCACCGTTTTATCCCCTCCATATTTCTCTCGGCCTCCTCTTTTGGGTTGAATAAGTGGGCTCCGCATGAGGCCATCGAGATTGATAGCCCTCTCTCTAGGCATAGGCGTTTTAGGTTGTGGAGGTACTCCTTCTCGGTTGAGGTGAAGTAGTATCCGGTTAACTCCACGCCGTCAAGCCTTATCTTGTGGGCTTCCTCTATGAAGCCCTCCAAGGTCATCTTTCCGGTCGTTATGTAGTCGCGGTATGAGTAGGCGCAACATCCAATCTTTATCACGTTTTTAATCCTCCTCCCTTCGAAGATAACGGTGAGCTATATTAAAACTTTAGATCAGGGGAGTTCAGTTAACTTATCGTTGATTAGATGAAACTTTGAAATACTAGTTATACGCAATTTTTTGTAGTTAAAAGAAATTTAAAGGTGACCTAAAAATGGAGGATCTAAAAAATAATAAAGGGAAAATTCCTGGTATGCTCTATATATTCGTCTCCTTTATTCCATGGATTGTTTACTGGGTTTTTTGCGGTGTGAGAAATAAACTGGGCATAGTTATTTCTTTTGTAATTTCTTTGATCCTCGTGACCCTTCAGATTCGAAAAAAGGATTTCAATTTGATAGACATAACCTCTCTCCTATATTTTAGCATAGCTACCGTTGCTATGTTCATCTTCGATGTAGGAGTGTTTGTTGAGAATGGCGGTTCCCTCGGATACTTCACTCTCTTTCTTATGGCTCTATTTTCTCTAATTGCTAGGAAGCCGTTCACATTCCAGGTCTCTAAGAGGGATTATCCAGAGATTTACTGGAAGGATGAGTCGTTCTTAGCTATAAACAACATGATTACCGGGGGCTGGGCATTAATCTTCATAACAAACGCAACGGTGTTTATACTTCTCGATAAGCCTCTTACCCTCATAATCTCAAACGGTTTAATCGCTCTCGGCATAGCATTTTCGGTAGTCCTCCCTCTAGAAACTCCTGCTTACTTTGCCGCAAGGGAATTTAGGAGGTATGACTGGAGCGTTAAGGTGGAACTTCAAAAACCAAAAGGAGATAACGAATATGACGTCATCGTCGTAGGCTCCGGCATAGGTGGGTTAACTTGTAGCGCTCTGCTTTCGAGGAGAGGTTATAAGGTTCTAGTCTTAGAGCAACACTACCAAGTTGGGGGTTACTGCTCCTCTTTCATGAGGGGAGGCTTCATCTTTAATGTAGGCGTAGAGAACGTAAGTGGAATATGGGAGAAAGGACCTATCACTTACTTACTTGAGGAGCTCGGGCTTAAAAAGGATGAGCTTTTCGTAAAGAATAGGATAAGATACATTTTTAAGGGTAGAGAGTTCGATGCCAGCAGCTTGGAAGAGTTTATAAAAAACCTCTCAGAGATATTTCCGGACGAGAAAGAGAATATCTACGCCTTCTTTGATGATGCTGAGAAGGCTTATGAAGAATGCTATAAGGATATTGAGTATGGCACGCCCTTGCCTGCATGGTTGATCGTTAAAGTCTATGGTAAAAGAAAGCTTTTAAACTACCCAAAG
>QMYL01000063.1 GCA_003662645.1 Candidatus Bathyarchaeota archaeon | reverse complement strand
TTTACGCACCAGTAATACTCACCGGTTGTCTCCCCCCTCAAAGCGTCTATTAGGACCGCCGTCTCCTTCGTCACATGGAGGCATGCCCCGATCCTCAAGCCCTCCAGGGGCCGTTCCCTCGTGAACCTCTCCTTTATCTGGTTCAGGACTGGCATGTGTCTCGATGCCCACTCTATGAGGAGTCTGCCCTCACCCGCCAACTTTATGTCCTTAACCTTATACTCTTCAGCCATGCCCTCCACTACCCTCAGAATCTAATACCATAAATCCTCTTTTAACCTTGCCCATCCATGAGAGGGTTGATGTGCTCCTTTTTCAGCCGGCTCCACGCTTTATCCTACGCACCTCTCTAAGTATGCGTTTCAGTATCTCCTCATCAGGGAGTAGACCGTCTGGCGGTTCCACAACCTTCTTGAGGGGTAATGGAACGTGGTCCATGCGGTACGTCGTCCCCTCAGCCTCTATACCCACGAACGTTGACGGTATGACCACATCAGCCATCAGCGAGGTTGCCGAAGGGTGGGGATCAATCACTATTAGAGGGTTCCTAACCAGGTTTCGCACGGCCTCTCCCGGGAATGTTGCAACCGGGTCTGAGGCGACCACGAGGGCTGCGTCAGATTCCCCACGACATAGTATGTCTATGACCGATGTCTCACCGGGGTTGTAGTAGGGGTATCCATGCGAGAAGTCGACGGCGTAGGGGTATCCCGTCTGCCATGTGAAGACTACGTTCGCCCCGGTGACGTTGAAGTGTCCACGCATCGGCATTATGAGGAACTTCGTATACATGTTTAGGTCCCTAGTTAGGGAGATTGCTGCGTCTATGTTCCTTAACTTGCCATCGCTCATCGTTAGGCCGACCCCGAAGAAGATTATCCCAAGCTTGCAGCCAACCATCACATCGGCAACCTCCTCTAGGAGTTCGACTGGAACCCCGGCGACCTCGTCTACATCTAGGGTTTCGTCTCTGATTAGGGCGCGTAGAGCTTGGAGGACCTCATAGTCCCGGTTTGGTTCAACCTTTATGAAGTAGTCGGCTATCTCGGCCGATCTAGTCCTGCGGACGTCGACTACTATGAGCTTCCGCTCCTCCTGGGTCAGCGTGTATGGTATGCCCCTTCTGGCCTCCTCCGTCTCTGGGGCTCTCCTCCGGAAGGCCAGAGCTAGGGCTCTCTGGAGCTTCTTCCTTATCGATGTCGCATATACCCGAAGTAGGAATCGCCTCCAGATGCTCCTCTGAAACCTACCCTCTGAGAGGGCTGTGTACCTTTCTATATGCCTCGGGTGGGCGCTCCATGGGTTGCTCCCCCAGTATATGATCAGGTCTGCCCTATGCCTTATCTGTCCGAGCGTGCATCCGGGTAGGCCGACGTCCTGTATGGCCAGTATTGATGGGCCGTGGCATGTCGTTGATGTGTTGTCGATTACTCCTCCAACCTCCTCGGCCAGTTCTAGACCGACCCTGATCGCTTCGCAGCTCGTTGAGCTCCAGCCGTATAGGATTGGGTAAGAGGCCTCGGCTAGTATCTTAGCGCTCCTCTTTATCGCTTCATCTAGGGATGTCTCGACGAGTTCGCCGCCTCTCCTTATTAGGGGTTTCTTCAGCCTGTGCTTCGAGTAGTTTAGGAACTTGGAGGCTCCCATGGCGCATGCGTTCCTCACGTCTACGATTCTGTTGTTCTCCACGATGACCTCGATGTCGTCGCAGCAGCATCCACAGACTGGACATACTACCTTCGATATTAAGGGCATAATTAACCCTCCTCGGCCGATTTACCTCCATAGTATTTGAGAAGTAGGCTTTTGAGGTCTAGAACCTCCTCTTTTGTGGGTTCTATGTGGGCGTCTATCCCTTTGAGTGATGGCATCCCGGTTCCGTGGGTCTTTGGGTCTACTATGACGTTTGACCAGGGGCCGTAGGGGATGAAGACCACCCCGGGGTGTGGCTCCCTACGTGACTTCTTAACTTTAACGATCACGCTGCCGAATTTCGTGGTTACCTTGACGTTCCTACCCTCTCTAACCTTGAGCTTCTTCATATCTTCGGGATCAAGCTCGCAGGTAGCTGCGTAATCCATATATTCGGGGGAGAGTTTACCAGACTCCTTGCTGCAACCCTGATCTATCGTTCTTCCGGTCACTAGGGAGACCTTCAAGCCAGCCATCTTCCAGACACTACCCTTAGAGGGCGGTAACGTGCCGGTATTAAGAATTTAAGAGGAGGGGCTTGGTTAATAAGCCTTTAGATCGAATCCTACATCCACAGTCTGGATATTTTGAACCTTGGATGGTTTGGTTTAGGTCTTCCCCCCTCTTCCATCATAACCTGTCCGTAGGATGCGTCTATTAGGCTTATGGCTGGGAATATATACTCCGCTACGTTTATCGGGCCGTAGAGGATGAAGTCTGCGCCTAGGGCTACCGGGAGCCCATTGACCAGTGATGAGCAGACGAGTGTGAGCGTTCTATCCTTCCTCTTCTTTAGGGCTCTCCAAGACTCGATCGCGTTGTGGGCTCCGCATCCAGCTGGATATCCAAACCTATCCTTCACTACCCGTATAGCCTTGCAGGCCAGTCCGAGAGTTGCTATATCCATAACTACGGTATCTATTAGGGGCTTCTTTATCCCAACCTCCTCAACCTTTGGGATCATCGTATCGAGGAGTCTAACCCTCTCCTTTGATGATATTATGGCTCTGGTGCTGTAGGTTAGGATGATGGCGCTCTCTAACCCAACCCTCTTAATCGTCTGGTATACGGAGTCCCTCGTCTCTGGCGTTATCGAGTTATAGACCGCCCTATCTAGTATACCCAGCTCCTTAACGCACTCAAGCCCCCTCAGGGCTGCACCCTCGGATACGGCGTCTATCAGGATCGGCATATCGGTTGTGTCGGCGGCGAACTTAAGGTAGCTCTCAGCATTCTCAGGGTTTGTACAGACGACGTCTAACATGGCTTGGAGACCCGTCCGGTCGGATAGGTCCTCGACCCTAGATATGAGCTCCTCAGCCCTCTCTCTATCGAACTCGCCGGTAGACTCATCCTTGACCAACTTGTCACCTTTATAGAAGATGCTCCCGATCAGTACGGTTGGGTTCTCCCCAACCTCACCACCGATTCTAACTCCACCGATCTCATAAACCCTCTGGGGAACAGAGAACCTAAACATAACCCCTCAACCTCCTCCTCAATATTTAAGAGCTTAATATTAAATCTTACCCAGCAAACTTCGTAATTGGGTTCTCTTTAACCTAAACCATCTCATCTACTGAAGGCATTTAAGGCCTGAAGAAACGAAAAGAGGGGAGATCAGGAGGAATGGCGGACCCGCCCGGATTTGAACCGGGGACCCTCGGCTTAGGAGGCCGATGCCCTATCCAGACTAGGCCACGGGTCCCATCAAACTCTAAATTAAAGCTCAAATTTAAAGGTTTTACTTCCATGTCTTTATGTCCATTTATGTCCAAACTGGATGGATCACGTTAGTAGTACCTTAGGATCCCATGATATTTGTAGACTGTAATGTTATACTCTGGCTGAGCGTCCTCTGATCCGTGAATTTTCTTAGTTCCTCGCGAATGCTTCTATTGCTGCTGATACACCCTCACCCAGCTTTAGTGGGTAACCCTCCCTCTTCAAAACCCGCTCGAGTGCTTCTAGGAATACGATCACGTTCCTCTCTGTGGAGTTTATCCCCATCAAGCCTATACGCCAGACCTTACCCTTAAGGGCTCCGAGACCTCCACTTATCGTTATGCCGTACTCCTCCCTCAACCTCCTCCTAACGCTTTGATCATCCACACCGTCCGGGATGGAGACGGCTGTCAAGGCTGGACACCTATATGCCTTCGGATAGACCTCTAAACCCATCGCCTCCAAGCCCCTTATCAAGGCGAGGCTATTCCTCTCATGTCTCTTCCACCTCTCCTCCAGGCCCTCCTCCCTCAACAACCTCAAGGCCTCCCTCAAAGCGTATATCAGGAGTAGCGGGGCCGTATGATGGTAGACCCTATTACTCTCAAGCCAGTACCTCTCTATCTCGGAGAGGTCGAGGTACCAACTCTGGACCTTAGTCTCCCTGTTCCTGACACGCTCCATAGCCCTCTCACTGACGGTTATCGGAGCCAAGCCGGGTGGACAATTCAGGCACTTCTGGGACGCGCTGTAGCACAGGTCTATCCCAAACCCGTCCACATCAAGCTCGCAGCCTCCAAGTGACGTTACCGCATCGACGAGAAGTAGGGAGTCATACTCCCTGACAACCCTAGCAATATCCCTCAGCGGCTGTAAGACCCCAGTTGAGGTCCCGCCGTGAACTATCCAGACAACCTTTGCACTGGAGTTTGATAGGGCCTCCTCGACAGCCTCCTTGGTTATGATTTCTCCCCAATCCGCCCTAACCTCAACGCATTTACCGCCACACCTATCAACGATCTCAAGCATCCTCTCACCGAAGAAGCCGCTGACACACACAACGACCTCATCACCCCTCTCAACGACGTTACAGATGGCGCCCTCCATACCCGCACTTCCAGTCCCAGAGATGGCCATCGTAAGCCTATTCTTCGTCTTGAAGGCGTACCTCAATAAATCGGAGGTCTCATCCAGAACATCAAGAAAGTACGGGTCAAGGTGTCCAACCATGGGGGCTGTCAGAGCTCTCAACACCCTAGGATCAAGGTTACTCGGACCTGCCCCCAGGAGTAACCTCTGAGGGGGAGAGAGTTCACCATACACCCCCAACACCACCATCCATGGACTCTACACCTAAACTGAACCGAAAACCTCACTAACATAGTCCCAGGTATCAAATAAGATTTATGCTAGAGCTGAAGAGATAGACCCAGAAGGGTTAAGGTACATAATTAGCGAACCAAGAGATGGTTTCATAGCCTAAACAACCTACCCCCACGGTCTGAGCTGGGGCTCAGGTACTTCTCGGGCAGCATCAAGTACTCAAAGGAGGTCGAGATGCCGAAGGATTGTGTAGGTAAGAGGTTGCTCCTAGATCTCGAGGAGGTCAAGCACTTAGCCGAGTTATGGGTGAACGGAAGTACGCGGGGCATCAGTAGATGTAACGGCCCTCATAAGACAGAGAAGGAACAAGATAGACATAATAGTGACCAATACGCCGCCAACCAGTTCCTTAGAGAGGAGATAATCGAAGCGGCTAGAAAGAGGGTTCCGGGTAACTGGTATGTGAAGATAGCGCAGCCCTTTGAGGTGAATCCATAAGGTCGGGACTCATAGGGGCCAGTCAAGATCATACCGTTAAAGCCCATCGAATTGAGGTTTAAAACATCCTCTAAAGGTTAGAAACCGGGAGGTTGAGCCTAACGAGGAAGTCACTGCTACTGAGCTGCTTGATAACCTGGAATCCCATCTTGGTAAAGAACTCCAACGGTCCGGCTGGTCCAGGCCTACTTCTCCCAGCTAGGGCTTCTATCCCTTGGAAGACGCCACCGTTAAGGTATGGGTGGGGCTTACTCAAATCGTTGATTAGAGCTTCCATCAGCTTCCTTCCAATACCCCTCCCCCTATACTCCTCACTGACGTAGATGCAGTGGATTAGTATAGTTCTATGCGCGTCATGACGTTTCACATGGGGAAATATGTCCATTGGGGCGTATTGTACCATCCCCACGCTCTTCCCATCGATATACGCAACCTTCACGCAGGGCCCAAACTTTGAATATACACTCCTGAGCCACCTCTTCGTTATTGAGACTGTTCTCTCAGTCACTTCAAAACGACTGAAGCATGGATGGTCATCGAGTTTCCCTTCAGGTAAATCCCTAACAACCACAGCCATACAGTAAACACCACTCCTAAACCAACTAAAAGATAATAATGATCATTAAAGTCGATGCAGACGATAAAAGCTTTAATGTTGATCACCTTCTTAGATTGGAGGAGTCTCCCTTGACCGTGAAGGTTGAGATCCTATATGCCCCTACATGCGCCAGCTACCTAGTGTGGCTGGATAGAATAAGGAGGGCAATCGATGATCTCGGTGGAGGGGTAGTTGTGGAGGAGGTTGATGTCTTAGAGAACCCCGAGATCATGAGGAGGTACCGCCCCCATATCTGGCCTGAGTTTAGGGAGGGCTACATCCACTACTTTCTCTTGGTGGCCGTGAACGGTAAAGTCGTCGACTGGTATTGGGATGTCGATAAGGTTGTGGAAGCCGTACGGGAAAAGTTGGAGGC
>QMYL01000062.1 GCA_003662645.1 Candidatus Bathyarchaeota archaeon | reverse complement strand
CCGCATATCTGTAACGCAGAGGTGTAACCTTCACTGCTTCTACTGCCACCGTGAGGGTGAGGATTACGAAAGCAATAGGGAGATGACTCCTGAGGAGATCGAGACCATAATCCGAGTTGTCTCTTCCTTCGGGGTTGGGAAGGTCAAGATAACCGGTGGGGAACCCCTCCTCAGGGGTGACATCCTCGAGATAATCGAAGGGATCAACCGAGTGCCCGGGATATCTGAGATATCAATGACAACGAACGGTGTTCTACTTAACGAGTTGGCTGGACCCCTACGTGAAGCCGGCCTAGCTAGGGTTAATGTCAGCCTCGACACGCTGAACCCCGAGACCTACAAGATGATAACAGGCGTAGACTCCCTGGAGAGGGTTCTATCAGGAATTAGGAAGGCCGCCGAGGTCGGCTTATACCCCGTTAAGGTAAATATGGTCCTCCTCAGGGGGTTGAATGATGGGGAGATATGGGATATGGCCAAGTTTGCAGGAGAGAACGGGCTCATCCTCCAATTGATAGAGCTCGAGTCGGCTGTTGAGAATGAACTCTACAAGAGGTTTCATGTGGACCTGACTAGGATAGAGAGGGAGCTGGAGAGGAGAGCTGAGAAGGTTATTGTCAGGGAGATGCACCATAGGAGGAAGTACTTCCTACCTGACGGTGTCGAGGTTGAGGTTGTTAGGCCCATGCATAACACTGAGTTCTGCAAGTACTGCACTAGGATGCGCATAACATCGGATGGAAGGTTCAAGCCCTGCCTCTTCAGGTCTGATAATCTCGTAGACTTCCTCGGTCCGATGAGGAGTGGAGCCTCAATAGATGAGTTAGCGGCCTTATTCCTCGAGGCCGTTAGGAGGAGAAAGCCCTATTTTATGTGATACTGACAGTTCGTGGTAGCTATAAAAAATGCGTCGCCTTCAGGTTTCCTCCTCTCCCAACCATAGACAGGATCTCAGCGTATTTATGGCTTCATCGACTCTACTCTAACGATCCCTTTAAGGCGGCTAAGTTCTTGAGCTCTGTTACGTGGCAAACTTGACTTTAACGTGGGACGATGGCTTAAGGAGTGATCCCTAAGGAAGGAGCATCCTCATGGCGGTACTCTCGCCTCCTAAACTCATAAAACTCTTCCAGGAGTATGGAACGCCCAGAAAAGCTCTTTGATAAACTTAAAAACCGCAAACAGAGATAAGTGGCAATGCGCAGAACCAGCGAAAAGTTAAATTAAAACTCTTAAAGAGTGAAGTCATATAACAAGGTGGTGATTAAACTGAATTATAAACTTCCATCATGGGCCAATTACTTCAGACTCTCAGCTGGCTCTCCGCTCTTCGCTTGGGGAGAACTTAAAATAGAACCCGAAGAGGTTGTTAGGATATGCAGAAATTGGGGTATAAACCTCATCTACTTCATATTAAGCACAGGCTGGCCTGAGAAGCTTGAGATGGAGATCTACAAATGGGAGAATTTAAGGAAGATTTTTAGTGAATGCAAGAGGAATGGCTTACATCCATGCGTTTATATAAAAGCTAACTCACTCTTTGTAAGTTTCTTCGATGAGAACCTCGGTGGTCACCCAGAGGCTCGTAACTGGCTTCTGAAGGATAGGGATGGTAACCCCGTTCATTACGGTAACAAACCTGCAAGGTTTATGGTCTGTATTAATCATAAGGGATGGCTTGAGAAGTACGTAATTCCGAGAGGCATAGCTGCGGTTGACATCGGCGCTGACGCCATCCATCTGGATAACATCGAATTCGCCCCAACCTACTGCTTCTGTAGACTTTGTAAGGAATTATTTAAGAAGAGGCTTAAGGAGCGATTCACAAAAAGCCAGTTAAAGGAAACATTAGGGATAGAAGATCTAACCCGTTGGGATCCATCCCGTGACCCCAGACTTAAAGAACCAAGCTGGGGGGATAGGCTGTGGCAGGAATGGGTTAAGTTCCACTGCGAATCCATAGCGAAGTTCCTCAATCAATTCTCAAACTTTATCACTGATTATGCAAGGAGAAGGTACGGCAGAGATATCATAATCATGTGGAATACAGGTCCCTTCCTCGTTGGACTTCATGACGAAACCTTGTTAGGGGTAAACCTTGAGATGATATCCAGAGCCATACCTGAGTTTGAATGGGGAGATAAGATAGACCTGGGAAGAATAAAGTACGTGAATAAGGCTGTCAAAGGTCCATTCATGTACTACCCCTTCGGTCATGCTGAAGGCTTAAAGAAGGCTTTAAATGAGTTCAGAACCAGTGAGTTAGATCCTTCAGATAAAGATTGGCTCCTTCTAGCGACTGGAAACATAATATGGGGTAAGGATATATGGTTTCAAGAGATTTACTCTGAGTATTACATAAATTCATCACCTGAAGCGAATATAGCTGTACTCTACTCTTGGCCGAGCATTGAATGGGGCGAATCTCTAGCCAGTTACCTCAAAGTCGCTGAGGAGCTGAGTGGGTTTACCTCCTTCGATGTTTTAACGTTGAAAGATCTGGATGAGTTAGAGGAGTATGATCTACTGATCCTTCCTAGGGTTGAGTGTATGGATGAGAAAACCTCTAAGAGGATTGAGGATTATGTTAGAGGAGGAGGAAACATAATCTCTCTGGGCCATGTGTCGCTCTATGACCAACACCACGTAAACCGTGGGGAATACTTGCTACGAAAGGTCTTTGGGGTATCTTATGAGGAGGTTACATCAAACCCCATTAAAAGGGATTATAGAAACCTCTATGGGAAGGGTAGGTCCATCCTCCTACCATACTCCGGAAGCATTAAAAGTCTGGTGTTTGAGCTTGTAAGTGACAGACTCCCACTTCTCATAGAAGAGTTTAAAGGAGGCTTTATCCAATTCAAGGATGAAAAGCAACATGCAAAGATTTATAAGCCTCAAGGTCAACTGAGAACCCTACTTTACAAGGATAATGATAGAAAAATAATCCACTTAATAAATCCAGCAGTTAATGTTAAGGTCAGGGTTCTAATCCCAGAGGAATGGAGAAGCCTCTCATCCTTTCTAATATCCCCATATAAATGTAATGAAGGAAAGATTTACCTTGAACATAAGATAGAATGCCTAAATGGTCATCGTTATGCGGTCATGACGGTTCCTCATGGAGATCTATACTCTATCTTGATCTTAGAGAATAGTTCCTCAAGTGTAGACTTGAGGGTTAAGCCAGAGAGGGTTATACTTGAGGATGGGAAGAACCTCTACCCTTTCAATCTATATGTAACAAATCGTTCTCAAAAGATGGACAGAATCATATTTGAGACTAGAGTTAACAGAATGAAGAAAGAAGACTCGAAGTGGAAGGTTAAGTTTATAATTGATGGGAAAGAAGTCCGGGAGTTATGCCTAAGACCTAAGGAGACTAAAATGCTCAATGTATTGGTTAATCCGCCTAAAAATAAGGATGAGGTAACCCAAGTTACCAATCTAATAATTATTGGAAGGTCATTAGTGAACTCTAAGAGCTATGACAAAGTAGTACTTAAACTTGAAAGACCAACATGCATCTTAAGAACTTTGTCTCGTATAGGTTACGTTCAGAATGTAGGGATAACCGGGAATGGTGTCAGAATATACAACGACAAATTCACCTTAGGGTTCTCCCAAAATAAGCTACCGAAAGTTGGAAGGCACGGAGTTGAGATTAAACAGTTAGGTGTTGAACATAATCTTGGAGCCATAGTCGATCTAGTAATCCCACATATGACTACTAATTCTGGAATAGAAAACGTAGAGGTCATCTTCTCCCCTCCAATTGGAGCATTAATCTATAGTGATAAAGAATATGACCAGACCAAGGTTAACGGTATATCAAACCTCAAATTAAATATCCTAAAGAACAGCTTCAATCACGCAATCCTCCAAGTGGAGTTTGAACAATCCCCATTCCATGTAATCGAAACCATCAAGGCTCACCATGGAGATCCAAAGTTCTACATCAACTATAGATTTGAGGCCGTCAAAGATGGTGAAGTCATCGATTGGTATATACCCAAGATGCCCTTAGAATTAAGAGGTTTAGAATCGATATGCATAGCTGGAGCTGAGGGCTATCCTGTAGTGAAGCCTACTCCATCAACTTACACAAAGCTTGGACAGCCAATACCAGAAAACCTATGGTATGCATGGTGTATACCTGAAGCGAAGAAGGTCCTACTACTCGATTTTTATAGCCTCAAGGGGTACGACTTCAAGGATTCAGAGGGTGTAATCCTAGAGGATGGATGTATATGCTTTCCAGCGAATTGTGGGAAGACTCTCATCGTGAAGAAGGGGGATGTCTACGAGTTCGACTTCGCCCTCTCATTATTAGACCTTGATGAGACAAGGGAGAGTTGGGATTGGTCTAAATACTCTGGAAAGCCCATCTTCCCCGATGCCTACAAGGAACAGGCGGAGAGATACTCAATGATATACCCCAAGCGTGGGGATGTGGGTGTAAGGTTAATCGACTTAAACCTTCCACTCAAAAACCTAATATTTGAAGTGATCGGAGAAGCAAAAGATGTAACCATCAGGGTAAGAAACATATGGAGGAAACCTAGAATCTACGTGGATCAAAACGGGCTCCCAGAGAACTCAATCAAGATAAAGGATAACATACTGGAGATAAACCTGAAGGAAGCTTCAAACAACAGAATAGCCATAAAGGAAGCAACTAACAGAAACTACAAAAATGATTTGGCGGATCCAGAGAATTAAACCCGACTTATGGCCCTTTATACTTAAGAGGGTAGTTTTATAAGGTTATCCTTTTCTTTTATCTCCTTGGATGGGAATGCGTTTAGTAAGTTGTCTTTATCGTTTGGACTCTTCGATAAACGAGATATATCGGCTTAGGGATCCGAGACCGTTAGGAAGGCTTCCCCCGTCTATACTGAGTTTATACTAGTCTTATGGGCGGATTAAACTTCTACATAGGGAGGAAGTTGAACTGGATATGGCAACTCACACTGAACAACAACCTCATGGAGAGTAGTATTAGAGAGATTCAATAACCATATGAGGGCAACTGATAAGGAGGCTTGGACCTTCCATCCTTTAAATCCATGTTCTAAGCAAACCTGACGTGAATCTAAAAAACTTTCGTAGGATACCGAGTGGAGGATAAAGTTTAAATCATCAAGGGATTGTCTAGAAAGGGGGAGGTATAGAAACCACATGTGTCTATTAAAGGTATACCTCGAGGATGAGGGTCTAGGTAGGAGGTTAATAGCGCAGGAGGTAACACTCATAACTAAGGAGGATGGTAAGGTTCAGTTGAGAAGCCTAGATGGGGGAGAGATAACGTTGAACGACATCGGCGTAATCGTGATCGATTCCATAAACTCGATATGCCTCATAAAGAAGACGTAAGGACCTTTAGGATTGAAACTTCACCCACCTGGCTCTACTACGATGAGCTGAGGGCTTCACCGCCACCCCACCGGACACCCGGACGCGTGGAGTGGAGCGAGCGTGGATAACCCCGCCTAAGGACTGCTGGGGATGTGAACCCACAGGGTCAGATGGTTATGGAACGCCTTATCTACATGTTCACGGTTAAAATTTCATGACCAGTCATGGAGAGGTTGATCGAGTTCTTAAGGGAGGAGCTGGAGGGGGAGATCCCTAACATAACGGTTGAGGATGTTAGGGTTGGGCTGGTTTACACCGGGGTCGTAACATCAACGGGGCATGGCGGTGTGGCTTACACCCCAATCCATGAGTTCACAGACTGTCCAGTCTTGGGTGAGGCTGGTGAGATAGCTGGGATGCCAATCTCCGATGTTATGGAGATGGTGCTCTCACCGAACCTGGTTAAGGCCGCCGTAGGAGTGGCAACCCTCAATGCGCTATCCCAACTTGCCTTCGAGGTTCATCCTGAGAGGTATAGATTCTCAAGTGTTGACGTCTTGGAGCTGATCCGGAGTGGGGATAGGGTCTCGATGGTCGGTTACTTCGGCCCCTTAATTCCGAGGGTTCTGAGAAGGACGGGTGAGGTCTTCGTCTTTGAGAAGAGAGCCATAAGAGATGAGAGGGTTAGGTTTGCTTCGCCCTCCGAGATGCCTGTGGTGCTCCGATCATCCGACGTCATCTTGATAAGTGGGAGTACGCTCGTGAATAAGACGGTCTATGAGATATTGAGGTTCAGTGGAAGCGCTAGGGAGGTTGTGTTATTGGGGCCCACGGCCAGCATAACCCCCCAGCCCCTCTTCGAGTTAGGCGCCACGGCGGTCATGGGTGTGAGGATAACCGATCCAAGGTTGATGTTGAGGGT
>QMYL01000061.1 GCA_003662645.1 Candidatus Bathyarchaeota archaeon | reverse complement strand
TGGTATCGTTATAGCCCTAACTGGGCAGGCGTTTACGCAAGTTCTGCAGGCTACGCATCTCTCCTCGTCGAACTCTATCGTCCAGTCCGGTTTGAACCTTAAGGCTTTGGTTGGGCATGGTGAGATGCACGCTCCACAGCTTATGCACCTCTCGTAGTCTATCTGGAGGGTCTTTGTGAAGAGTTGGACATCGACTTCTGCCTCCTTGAAGAGGTTTATAACCTTCTCCAGCTCTCTGTCCTTGACGGGTACTGAGACTATTAGTTCACCCTTCTGTGCGTTTACCTTGGCCTCTAAGATGTTTATCGGTATACCTGTCTTCAGGATTACGCTCGCCAGTATCGGCTTCTCCACAACCTCCGGTGAGTATGTGAGCTTCAACCTCAACTTGTTGCTCCACCTCCAACCAGCTTCTTCGATATGTCATCGGTCGTCATTATCCCTATGACCCGCCTTTCCTCATCGATGACAGGTACACCCGATATGTTGTGTCTGGCCATCCTCCTAGCGACCACATCGACCAACTCATCCTCCATGGCTGTCACAACCCTCCGGGTCATTATCTCCCTTATGGTCCTCTTCTCCTGGGCTATCGCCTTAGCTAGGTCCCAGGAGGTCACTATGCCCAGGAGCTTCCCCGTCTCCCTGTCGATGACCGGGAGGTGGTCGACCCCCCTATCGATGAGCTTCTTAGCCGCGGCCTGGATGTCGTCCTCCGGGTTGGCGGTTACGACTTCCCTCTCCATTATATCCCTAACCCTCGGCTCCCTCCTCCTGACCTTGAGGGGTTTGAACTCCCTATGCCTAGGCAACGGTTCAACGGGCTTGGTTAGGAGGAACCTACCCTCAAGGATCCATTCCTTCAGTTTCTCTGATATCTCCCTCGCCATCTTGTAGCTCGATAGGGAGGATGACGGCACATCCCTACCGTTTATCGCCACCTTGCCCGATCTCAGCTCTGCATAGGAGACCCTCCTCACGACCGGTCTCAGGTCGGGCCTAAGGGGTACGCCGTAATCTCGTATATCTACGAATATGTCTTCGTCCCTCAAGGCCGCGGTCTCAGCTACCCTCATGTTGATTATCGGTATCGGTATGCCTATGCCGACGTATAGGGTTGTCCCATACCTGTAGAGGGAGGCGCCCCTCAGGTATCGGCTGTCCATCTGTTTTAGGTCTCCCCTGACCATGAGCGTCCCGGAGTTCCCCTTCGGGTTATGTTGTGTTCCCTCACCGATTATGTAACCCACGCCGCCCCCTAGGAAGATCCTGGTCCCCACCCCTATCGTCTCGTAGTTTTTATCCTTACAGAGGGGGTTCAACTGTCCAGCCCCTGAGAAGGTTACATTCCCATAGTTTGGGAGTAGGGTGCCCATGTAAGTGTATAGGACCCTATCGGTGCTGTTCGTCGCAGCGTCATAGGTTTGGTAGCAGTTCCTAGGATTGACGAGTATAGCCTGGTTCAGGTCGTCTATGGTTATGACGGTCTCAACCCGCCTACGCGGGTAGCAGTCGGTCCCGTAGCCCTCAGCCCTAAGCTCAACCTCCTTCCCCGAGACCAAGTCCTCTATTACGTGGCCCCCTCCATACTCGAAGGGTCTGCTCTCACTCATGGCTGTGGCTCCGAGGTATCCGTCCACCGCAGCGAGCCCCTTATAGACCGGTACATCGTTCAACCAGCACTTGGACATCTTTATAGGGGGGTTTGCATGTCCGAAGTTTAGGAATACCCCTGAGCTGCACATGGCACCGAAGGTTCCAGTTGTGACAACGTCGACCTCCTTAGCCGCCACCTCCAAGCCGCTGCTCTCAACGAGCTCTATCATCTCCTCAGCCGTCAAGACTACGGCGTCGCCCCTCCTTATCTTCTCGTTTATCTCATCTATCGTCCGTAGCTCCTCGCGTCCCTCCGAGCCAGCCAAGACGCCACCCCCAGCGATATTCAATATCATGCATATTTTTTGACGATATTATGTAAAATTATTAATATTTAAGGGTTCCCCACCTATGGTACCTTTAAACCTAAAATACGTGTTGGGAGAGAGGATAAGGGAGGGTGTAAGATGCTCGAGGAGATGTTCGCCCTCCTCATGGCGGTCGCTCCAGACCTGATGAAGGGGATAGTCTCCCTATTCATAGTCGTCGACCCCCTCGGGAACATCCCGATATTCATAACCCTGACAGAGGATATGGAGGCCGGGGAGAAGAGGAGGATCTTCAACACTGCCACTATGGTTGGGTTCATCCTGCTTCTGGCCTTCGCCTTGACCGGCCAGCAGATACTGATCTTCTTCGGCATATCCTTCCAGAGCTTCATGATAGCTGGCGGGGTTCTACTTCTCATAATCGCCATAAGACTTCTGATAGTCGGCGGTTGGGAGGAGCCGGAGGTCTCACCTGAGAGCGTTGGGGCTGTACCGATAGCGTGCCCCCTCCTCGTCGGCCCAGGCGCGATAACGACTACCATACTTAACCTCCAAGAGATAGGTGTAACCCTAACCATAACCTCGGTTGTAATAATATTCGCCATAGTCTGGTTGATCCTCAAGTTTATTGAGCCCATCTACCGTTTCCTCGGGAGGGTGGGCTCATCGGTGATCTCAAGGGTTATGGCGCTCTTCATAGCGGCGATAGCGATACAATACATACTCAACGGGGTTGGATACTTCATGTATCGAGGATGAACTGTATAAGACGCATTCAACTCCACATACTTCCATTTAGAAAGGTATAAATCGAGATTTCTCCATTTAGGATATTCATTACCGGTTTGATGGGATGTAGTATGGAGCCATTCCTCGAGCTAGCCCTGGAGCTTATCGAAGCCAGCAGGAGGCATGAGGAGTACCGCGACATAGAGTGCATAAACCTCATAGCCAGTGAGGGGTTGAAGTCTCCAGCGGTCAGGGAGATGTTAAGGCTGTCGATGGACCTCGAGAGTAGGTACGCTGAGGGTGAGAACGACCTTGAGGGACACGTCAAGAGGCGCTACTACCAGGGGCAGAGGTACATAACGAGGATCGAGGACTGCGTAACCGACATGATGAAGAGCCTATACAGATGCGGATGGGCGGATGTACGCCCAATCTCGGGTACACACGCAAATCTGGCTACCTTCAAGGGGTTGTCCCTCGTTACGAAGAACAGGAAGATGGTGGTCACACCGCTTAGCTGTGGAGCCCACATATCACACGACTACACAGGGTTAGCGGGCATGGTCTTGGGATTAGAGAACATAAACCACGCCTACAACGTGGATGAGATGAATATAGACCCGGACAGATCAGCCGAGATAATAAGAGCGGCAAAGCCGGGGATCGTGACCTTCGGCGGAAGCCTCTTCCTATTCCCACACCCAGTTAAGGAGTTGAAGGAGGCGGCAGATGAGGTCGGCGCCTACGTGGTCTACGATGCAGCCCACGTATTTGGGTTGATAGCTGGAGGCGAGTTCCAGGACCCGCTTAGGGAGGGAGCTGACTTCGTAACGTCATCGACGCATAAGACCTTCCCTGGACCACAAGGCGGCGTTATACTCGCTGAGCCGAGGGATGAACGGATGAGGAGGGGGATAAGGGGGGTGCAATACGCGGTCTTCCCACTGAGCACATCGAACACCCACCTGGGTAGGCTCCCAGCCCTCGGCATAACAGCCCTGGAGATGAAGGTGTTCGGTAGGGATCTGGCGAGGCAGACGGTAAGGAACGCCCAGGCGGCGGGGCAATACCTGTACGAGAACGGATTGAAGGTCCTCGGTGAGGCTAAGGGCTTCACCATGTCTCACCAACTCGCCGTTGACGTTCGAGAGTATGGCGGCGGGAGGGAGATCGCTGAGAAGCTTGAGGCTGCGAATATAATCCTGAACAAGAATATCCTACCCTATGACGACCAGAGGAACCGGGAGGACCCATCAGGTATAAGGATAGGGTTCCAGGATGTGACCAGGAGGGGCTTCAGGAGGGGTGATATAGAATACCTATGCGACCTCATGTTAGATGTCATAAAGGGTAGACGCAAGCCGTCGGAGGTCAGGGAGGATGTCGTCGCCTTCAAGAGGGAGTTCAACAAGGTTGAGTATGGCTTCAAAAGCCTTGAGGAAGCCATAGAATACCTGGATAGAAGCCTAAAAGGGTAGAATAATACTCAATCGTTCATCTACTTCAAGACTCTGGGTATAACTCCGACCCTAATCATGTGGTCGGCCAAGGTTATGGCTATGCAGGCCTCAACTACCGGGACGGCCCTCGGGACTATGCATGGGTCGTGTCTACCCCCGACCTCAACCACGGTCTCCTCCATCCTCTCCAGGTTCACGGTTCTCTGCCTCTTCCGTATGGATGGGGTCGGCTTGAAGGCGACCCTGACAACTATGGGCATGCCAGTCGATAACCCCCCGAGTATACCCCCGGCGTTGTTTGTTAAGGTTACAACCCTACCGCCCCTAATAACGTACTGGTCGTTATTCTCTGAGCCCCTCATGGATGCGGACTTGAACCCGGCTCCAAACTCAACGCCCTTAACAGCCGGTATATCGAAGAGCATCTTGGCCATATCCGCATCGAGTGAGTCGAAGATCGGGTCGCCTACCCCGGCTGGGACGTTTAGGGCTATACCCTCAACGATTCCGCCGACGCTGTCGCCTTCAGCTGCGGCCTTGAGTATCTCCTTCCTCATCAACTCGGCGGTCTCCGAATCTGCACACCTCACGGGGTTCTCGTAGACGTTCCTACGTATCTCCTCGTAGCTTACAGGCTTTTTCAGGCTCACCCTTCCTATCCGGATTGTGTGGGCCAAGACCTCAACGTTAAACCTCCTTAGAAGCTTCTTGGCTACGGCGCCGGCCATGACGTAGGTTGCTGTTATCCTCCCTGAGAACCTGCCGCCGCCCCTGTAGTCGTTGTATCCGCCGTACCTGACCCTGGCTGGGTAGTCGGCGTGTCCGGGTCTAGGCTTAGACTTGAGAGCCTCGTATGGGGTTGAGTCGACATCCCTATTTCTAACGACCATGCATAAGGGTGCCCCGGTTGTGTAGCCCCTGAAGACGCCTGAGAGTATCTCAACCTTATCCTCCTCAGTCCTAGGGGTGCCTATACCGGTTAGGCCCGGCCTCCTCTTATCGAGCTCCGGTTGTATATCCTCCTCTTTGAGCGGTAAACCGGCTGGGCATCCATCTATGACGGCTCCTATGAGGGTGCCGTGGCTCTCCCCGAAGCAGGTGAGGACGAAGGCCTTACCAATGCTGTTGCCGTCCAATCGGTTCACGCTCCAGATAAGGTGTATATGGCGACGTGTAATAGTATGGAGCTGGAGGATATAAGATCAGCTCTTTGGACGTTACTCGACATTAAATCTGGCTCCCAGGCTCTTGAGGTCCTCGATGAATCTCGGGTAGGACTTACGTATGCACTCTATGCCGTGGATCACGCTTCTACCGGTTGCCTTTAGGGTCGTTACCGCGCAGGCCATCGCTATCCTGTGGTCGTTGTGGGAGCTCAGTTCGGCTCCGTGGACGATTCCTCCCTGAACCTCGATCTCGTCTCTTCCAGCTGAGATGTTCACACCCATCCTCCCGAACTCCTCCAGTATGGAGGAGACCCTATCGGACTCCTTTATCCTAAGCCTCCTGACGCCCTTAATCAAGGTTCTCCCGGATGCATGGGAGGCGAGGGCTACGCAGACCGGGATCAGGTCTGGATTATCCCTCAAGTCGATCTCTACCCCCCTCAACCCGTCACGGACCCCGAGAACCTCCACATAGTCGCTTCCAACCTTAACCTCCACACCCATCACCTTGAGGATTTTGAGTATCAACCTATCCCCCTGTAGCGTATCAACCTTGAGATTCTCAACCCTAACCCGTGAGTTCGTTACCGCCGCCGCTGCGAGGATGAAGGCTGCGGATGAGTAGTCCCCTTCTATCGTGTGGTCGGCTGGTTTGTAGCATTGTCCGGATGGCACCCTTATGGTGCGGTATCCCTCTTCGGCTTCGACCTCTACTCCATGCCGTCTCAGGGTATCCATGGTCATGGTTACGTAGGGTTTGGACTCCAGCTCCGTTGTAAGCTTTATGGTTGTGTCTCCCTCGGCCTTCGGGGTTGCGAAGAGGAGCCCCGATATGAACTGTGAGCTTACATCCCCCCTTATCCAGGTCTCCCCGCCCCTAATACCTCCACCGAAGACCACTATAGGCGGGTAACCATCGAACCTAGCTGAGTAACACCTAACCCCCAGACCCCTCAAGGCCTCGAGGAGGGGCATCATAGGTCTTCTGCGGAGGCTCTCACCGCCGGTTAGTATCGATATTCCATCTGCGAGGGCGGTGACCGGCGTGATGAAGCGTATAGTCGACCCTGAATCCCTAC
>QMYL01000060.1 GCA_003662645.1 Candidatus Bathyarchaeota archaeon | reverse complement strand
GTACTATTCCATGACAGGCATGAACTGACAGCAGACGATATAATTGCAACCTTCTACAGCGGACTCTACCTCTTCAAGCATAGACCGTGGAAATACCTCAAGAATATAACGAAGGTAGATGACTACACGCTGATTTTCTACATGAAGGAACCGAACGATTATGTACCCTTCTACGTTTTGTGGCACTATGAGGTGCTTCCAGTCACCCAGTACGGAGAGTTTGCGGATAGAGTTAGAGCAAAGATTGAGGAAGGGTACGATATCTTCACAAACTCAACGCCATTCCAGGATATAATAGAGGACCTTAAAGCGTTCAGGCCTTCAGTATATATTGGCACGGGTCCATACGTTATGAAAAGTATAACTGCCACCGAGATAGTTCTGGAGAAATTTGAGGATTACTGGGGAGGAGTTCCGCCGATAGACGAGATCCACCTAATAAACGTGAAAAAGACTACATCTTTGGTGAGAACCCTAACAATTCTACTGTCGCTAATGTTGGCGGTTCCGTTACTTCTACAAGTGCAGATCACCCCTTCAGTTGCACAAGAGGGAGCAAAGACTGTTTTCAACGTAATTCACGGTTATAATCCTCCACCAGTGGGGCATTGTAACTACTTTGTGGGCGGCCATATAGGATGGCATGATCACGTCCTCGAATCACTAACGCACTACTTTCTAGCAAATGGAAGCTACGTCCCCGGAATAGCGACAAACTGGACTATGTCTGAGGATTACATGAAGTTCACTCTACACATCAGGAAGGGAGTACTATTCCATGACAGGCATGAACTGACAGCAGACGATATAATTGCAACCTTCTACAGCGGACTCTACCTCTTCAAGCATAGGCCGTGGAAATACCTCAAGAATATAACAAAGGTAGATGACTACACGATGATCTTCTACATGAAGGAACCGAACGATTATGTACCCTTCTACGTTCTGTGGCACTATGAGGTGCTTCCAGTCACCCAGTACGGAGAGTTTGCAGATAGAGTTAGAGCAAAGATTGAGGAGGGGTACGATATCTTCACAAACTCAACGCCATTCCAGGATATAATAGAGGACCTTAAAGCGTTCAGGCCTTCAGTGTACATTGGCACGGGTCCATACGTTATGAAAAGTATAACCGCCACAGAGATAGTTCTGGAGAAATTTGAGGATTACTGGGGAGGAGTTCCGCCAATAGACGAGATCCACCTAATAAACGTGAAATCTGAAGATGTGGCGTGGTCACTTAGATTATCTGGCAAGGTAGACTGGTACTGGGGGACACCTACACCTGAGTATTTAGAGAAGCTAGAGGCGTGTCCTTGGTTTACCCTAGTAAAGATTTCAAGGCCGCTCGGACCAGGAATCTACTTCAACTACAAGAGGTATCCATTTAACGTAACCGAATTCAAGTGGGCAATAGCGCACGCCATTAACAGGACAGCGTTAGCTTACATACAGTACCCGATAGGCGGGATACCTGAAGAGTTTCAGATAGGCTTCTCAACATATGCCTTAAGGAGGGTGCTTAATGAAACCTTCATAAACGAGTACATCAACGGCACTGAATATAACTTCCGTTACGAGTACAACGTAACTAAAGCGAAGGAGATACTCGACAGCATAGACTTCATAGATAGAGACGGCGATGGGATAAGGGAGACGCCTAACGGCACCAAACTAGAGTTTGAGTTCCTCGGAGCCGGAAGATGGCTTGTTCCAGAAGCGATGGAAGCGGTGGCAACAATGCTTAAAGAGATAGGAATCAAATTGACTGTGAGAATTATAGACCCCGGCACATGGTTTGCCAGTGACGGACCATTCTATATGGGTAGGTACCACATCTGCGCCTTCTTCGGAGTAGCCAGTTCCCCCGACTTCATGTTCGATGAGATGTTCGTCAAGTATAGCACATTATTCCCAGGCTGCGGATTCCCAGATATGGTCAAGATTCCATGGAAGCCTGAGCCGATCAACGTTACAGACCTCACATTATACTTACAGACGTATCCAGCTAAATGTACAGAGAGGGAGCGAGATGAGATCCGCGCTGAGCTCGCATTCGTATCTGGATACTACCTGCCTAAGATAAGCCTCTTCACCAGACCTGTGATAATAGCGATGAACACTGAGAAGTTCGCTGGATGGCCTTCAGTCAACGATACCACATACTGGAACAGCCTCGCATCTTACATGACACACGGGGTCAGCTACCTCTTCAGGTGGAGGCTCCTCAAGCCCAAGTTCCGCCTAACCATATCAGTTACGCCGTCTGAAGCTGGAACGACAACCCCCGCCCCTGGGGAATACTCCTACGTGAAAGGAGAGAACGTAACGGTCTCCGTCACACCCGCCAGTGGATACGAATTCAAGTATTGGCTGCTCGACGGAAGACAGGTCAGCACACTTGAAACCTACACAGTCACGATGGATGCCCACCACGAACTTAAAGCCGTCTTCGAGGAGGTCGCACCTCCACCGCCACCCTACGGGCTCTACGCGGGCGTTGGTGTAGTGATCGCAGCCATAATCATCGCGGCAGCGATAGTCCTAACTAGGCGAAGTTAAGAAAAAAGTTTAATAATTCCCTTTTTTTATATTTAAATAACATGAACTGGGTAGTAAGGAGAATAATCAATCTCATCCTCACAATCATAATCTCGGTATCTGTCACCTTCTTTCTAGTACGGATCATGCCTGGAAACCCTGTTGATACTCTGATTCAACAGTATATGATGCAGGGATACTCGTATAAGGAAGCTCTCACAGCAGTCCGTGCACTTATAAGCTATATGCCAAATGAACCCCTACACATACAATATTTTAATTATTGGAAAGCGATTTTACGTGGAGACCTTGGGAGGTCCATTACCCTGGCGACTCCAGTATCCCAGATTCTGGGGTTCGCCGTACCCTGGACGGTCTTTATCGTTTCAATCTCCCTCCTTTCAAGCTTCTCTGTAGGAGTTCTTTTAGGAGTCTACGCAGCTTATAAGAGAGGGTCGCTCTTCGACCATTCGATTTCACTCTTCGCCTCAATCTCAAGGTCCATCCCACACTATATAATCGGTGTTGTATTCGTTGTATTCTTAGCTGTTCAGCTACGTCTCTTCCCGGCTTATGGCGCCTACGGCAGAGGTGTAACGCCGGGTTTTAATATACAGTTTATAGGGAGCGTCCTATACCATGCCGCCCTCCCGGTTATAACCTACGTTGTGACGACGTTTGGAGGGTGGATGCTCTCCATGAAGAGCAACACCATATCAGTTCTAGGGGAGTACTACGTTGTGGCAGCTAGGGCTAGGGGGTTACCAAACCGAAGGATATCCCTGACATACGTTGGGAGGAACGCCATATTACCCCTCTTCACCAGGTTCGCCATCTCCATAGGCTACATGTTTGGAGGAGTCGTATTCGTTGAGACGATCTTCTCGTATCCAGGGATAGGTAGCTACCTTTCATACGCCATTGGAGTGAGGGACTGGACGCTTATGACGGGTTGTTTCCTACTGATAACGATAGCCGTGGTGGTGTCAAACTTCGTAGCTGACCTACTTTACAGCAGGCTTGATCCACGTATCCGCTTCACCGCGAAGTAAAGGAAAGGTGACCCAGTTGATAGGGGCAAAAGGTTTAATAAGCTTGAGAAAAGGGATATCGAGAGGACTTCAAGGGTGGGCTTCCGAACTAAAATTCACATTCAAGATTTTGAAGAGGGATCGAACCGGTTTGGTGGGTTTAGGTATAATCGTATTCTTCGCTCTAATGGCTGCAATTGGACCGGAGGTCTATCCTTTAGAGATGATGCCGCATCCAGAAGACCGTTTCCTTCCACCTTCACTGGAACATCCCCTCGGAACCGACTTTGCGGGGCGTGACACCCTAGCCCAGATCATACATGGATCCAGAAGCGTTATGGCCGTGGCTTTCCTAACAGGTTTATTTGTAGTTCTGATCTCAATCGTCCTTGGAATCTCCTCCGGGTATATCGGTGGAAAATTCGATATGTTAATGATGAGGATTGTAGATGTCTTCCTGACTATACCTAGCTTCCCGCTCTTGGTGATAATCGCCGCAAGTGTAAATAGAACCCTCAGCCCGGTTGAGGTAGCTCTCATAATAGCCGCGGTGGAATGGGCGGGTCTAACAAGGGCTATAAGATCCCAAGTTTTGTCTATAAGGGAGGAAAATTATATAGAGAGCGCCAGATGTCTAGGTTTAGGCGCGTTTCACATAATCTTCAACGAGATATTCCCATCCTTAAAGCCGTACATAGCTATGAACCTATGCTTAACTATAGTCAGCGCGATATATTCCCAAGTAGGCTTATACTTCTTGGGCGTTATGCCTTACACATCGGTTAACTGGGGCACTATGCTAAATATAGCATTATACCGACAAAGCGGATTATTGAATAGAAAGGTGTGGCCATACCTCTTCTCTCCCGTAATATGCGTAGTTCTTGTTCAAACAGGTTTCATACTCTTCCTTCACACCTTGGAGGAGATATTCAACCCGCGGCTTAGGTCAGAAGAAGCCTAAACGCTCAACCTCTTCTTTGAATGCTGGATCTCCACGCCTCCATTTTTATACTCCAGATCTGAAAGACCCGAGTGAGGTTTAATCATCCCTTTTCACCCAGCATTTCTTTCTTCGCTTGCCTCCTAACATCCCATACAACTAACAAGAGGAAGATGAGGGTGAACGTCAGGGCGAGAACGCTTATCACAAACTCCGCTGAGTCCCTCTCAAGGAACAGCAGCGGAACCGATATGAGAACTAACATAAGAATGGCTATATTAAAAGCTATCCTGCCCATGTAAGGATCCATAACCCAAGTATTACCCTCCAAACATTAATATTTAACGGCCTATCCAAGTGAATACTGACTTAAATTCTACTCACATTCCCCCTCCGAGTTTTTGTGTTCTGTTTGACATGTTAGAAACCTCCCGCAATCCACTATAGAACCAGCCTCTACGCTCCCAGGCGGGGTGGTTCTTTAAAATCCGAACAGGAGTAGCCAAGATTCCAGTGCACCACACAATTATGAACTGAATGCGTCTCTCCCCAAGAGAAAGCAGGAATGCTTAGAGCAGTTCTTGGCGGGAAACCTCTCGACATATGCTGTACTTAAACCAGCCATGCCTCTTCAGAATTATTCCCCCGAGATCAAGATGTAAATTGAGAGAACCCTTTAAAAGTAGAGGGGAACTACAGAATCTGGAGGAATGGAACATTGTCCGGTATGACGATCCGTGAAGGCTTACTAGCCACAATCCACGGAAAAGAAGCCGATAGGATACCCTTCCAAATTCGTACATCTTATCTTCCACACGGTGAAGTAGAGCGGGAATGTAGGAATAAAGGGATGGGAATCAACTATGCCTTGCAATGCATGCATACGTTCATGCCGCATGTCCGTGTGATCACATCAACAACCATGACGACCAAAAGAAGGGAGATAAAAACCACATTTGAGACTCCCGTAGGTAAGGTGTCACAGATAAGACGTGAAGCCAAGCCTTTCGGAGGGAGATTCAATGGGATAGGAGGTCATCTCATAGAGTATCCGGTGAAGAAACTTGAAGATTGGGAAGTTGTGAAGTTCATGGCTGAGGATACCCAGTATGAACCATACTATGAACGTTTTGACTATTTCAAACGTCTTATAGGAGAAGAGGGAGTCATATTCACATTTGTAGGTTACCATTCACCATACACGAAGCTTCTCATAGAATGGGCTGGTGTTCCAAGGTTATACATAGATCATTATAGACATCCCGAGAAAGTTGAACCAGTCCTTGAAGCCTTAGCCAGAAATCAAGAGAAGCAGTTCCCAATAGCCGCCAACTCACCTGCGGATATTATCAAATATGGAGACCACATAGATGAGGGATTCATCAGCCCCTCAGCCTTCGAGAAATATATTCTCCCAATACACAATAAGTTTGCACGTATGGCACATTCAAAAGGCAAAATAACTGCTATACACTGCGATGGAAGATTAAATGCTCTCAAGCACTTAATCGGGGAACTGGAGCATGATATTATACACGCTGTCACACCGCCGCCGGTGGGTAACCTGCCGATAAAGGAGGCACTCGACCTCTGGGAGAACAAGATCATCTGGATCAACTATGAATATCATTTCATGGGGCCCAAAGCATTAAAGAAGCATTTGTTGAATCTTTTGAGGTCGATCATCCCGGGTTATCGCGTCGTTATTGACGCCTCCACTGAAAGATGGGTTCCCCCAGCTTGTCTACGGATGTTCGCAAATATAATGTCGAAAGCAACTCTTCCTTTGACTGAAAGAAAACTAAGACGTATCGAAAGATCCGTCTAACTCAAAGGCTTCTTCATCTCCAATGGAACGCGATTCAAGTACATTCCAAG
>QMYL01000059.1 GCA_003662645.1 Candidatus Bathyarchaeota archaeon | reverse complement strand
GAATTTCTCTATTTTTATTCAATTTTATCCATTTTTCAGAAATATCACATTTTCACAATTCACCATATCACTTATAACTTGTGAATATACTAATGTGAAATATAGTTGTATATTACAACTGGTGGTTCTCAAGAACTCGGTGATTGCCAGTGCCTGCAAGGAAGATGCGTGTAGAGGTCTACGATGAGCAGGGTAACCGTTATACAATAACCTTTGAGGGTAGGGTGACTAGGGATAAGGCCCTACGTATCCTCGATATCGTTGAATTACTTGGTGGTATGCCGACAGCCCAACCCGAATGGGAGGAGAACAGGGAAATGCCAAAGATCGACAAGGTGAGATTTGTCCTAGAGAAGCATTTCCCGATAGTCTGGTTCTCAGCCAGAGATGTCCAGAGAGTCTACGAGGAGGAAGTCAAGGAACCAATAAGCCTAAGCACGGTTTCGACATACCTATCGCGTCTCGCACATAGAGCCTTACTCGTAAGGTCAAGGGAATCAAATAGGGTCCGTTACAGGGTTGCACCTAGGAGTATCCAGAGAACCCTTTACAAGTAAGGGTTTTATGACCCAGAGGCCTAAACTCCTATTCACTCCTCAATATGTCAAGCATCTCTTTCTTTATGCGGTAGACGTAGGGGATCCTCTCAGTGTTCCTCTCAACATATCCCCGAGTGTACAACTTCTTCATCAAGCGCGCCGTATGCTCCCGCGTAAGCTTTATCCTCTCACGGATCTGGGAGACCGTCTTCTCTCCCTCATCGGCCAGTATCCTCAAAACTTTCAATTCAGTCTCGGTTAAATGGGCGAGAGCCCTCTCCCTCACTATTGGGATCACGGTTTTCACACCAGCCCCCTCAGCCCCCAACAGTTCAGGTCTAGCCCTCTCTAACTCTGAGAGCCTCTGGGCTAAGTTTCTCTGTTGCTCAGATATTTCCTCAACCCTCCCAGCCAGTCTCCTAACCTCCTCGACGCCCAGTCTCACCTTATCCTTAACGCTTAAGAGAACCTCCAGCTCACTTCTGACCTGAGTTATATCCCTCCTCAACCTCTCAAGCTCGTCGCTGTACCCACCAGGTGGTATACTCTTAACCCTCTCGGCGAGGCTCTCAACCTCCCCCTCCAACTTCTCAAGGTCCTTGTTAAAACTCAGGATTATCTCCTTCAGAACGCTCTTTGCCTCTATGTACTCATCATGTACTCTCTTCAACCGTTTATAATAAAAGATGAGTGTACCAGAGGCTGTAACCAGAAGGAAGATCGAGGTTAATAGCACCGGATCGATCAATCATAAACTCCTCCTAAACCGATCGTGACCTGTGATATCACAAATCACATATCGTAAAAATCACAGATAAACCTTTCGTAAAACAACTTAGATAGTAGTCTGCATGGCGGACGTGGAGATCACCAGCACCAATAAAAAATATGGTTAATTCTTAGAAAATAAAACGCGGTTCTCATCTTTAATCATCTCACGTTCTTCGTATGGATGGAAGAAACCGGTCTCGCAGAGATTATGGATGGTGGTTATCACGTGACGTCATCTATCTGTGATGTGTGATATCACGCCCTCCCTGATAGACCTCTAGGTTTTGACAAGTTTTTCAAGCCTTCTTCTAGCTCTTTTTGCAGGATCTCCATTATTCTCAGGTTTTCTCTACCCTTGAAATCCTCCTCGAGTATGGTTTTGTAGGTCTCCGTATAGGTGTGTAGTTTATTTGCGATCTCAATGTATGGGTCAAGTCTTGGAGTCTCGAATATTCCTAGGTAGCCGAGAAGTATGACTGTGTATATAGCCCTTATTATATTCTTTCTGGCTTGGTTTAGGGTTCTATTAAAGGCTCCACGGCTTACTCCACCCTTTAAAAGTCTTAGTTTTGCTTTTTCTTCATATATTATCTTTTTTTCTGCAATATTTTCAGATAGTATGTCTATTAGAAAGGTCTCTAACTGAGTTTTTGTTAGATGGCTATTCTTTATCAGTATTTTTGTTATTGGGTCGTTTAGTAGACCTATCAGCCATTTCTGGATCTCCCTTCTGAGGCTCAATTTTCCAGATCCGCTCCTTATCAAAATGGATACAAAATTGTATACATTTGAAGCTTAACAATTACCTTTAGGGGTTTGAACTCCACCACCCACCGATGAATTATCAGCTCTATTATAAGAGCGCGCAAATATATTTTAAATTCGGTGTGAGCTGTGATATCCCATGTGATTTCGTGATGATACGATCGCAATCTCGTGCATCACGGAAGTATCACGATCGTTGGAGGGAAAAGTTTAAACAATGGATTTCGGAAAGAAATCTCGGGTAGACCTCGACGGATGGTGGAGGGTTGGGTAGAAGAAGGAGAAAGGTAATTCGCGTACCGAAGAAGAGGTTGCCTAAGGTATTTCTATGTCCAAAATGTGGAAAAGAAGCTATAAAAGTCTCTATTTTGAAAAAGGAAGAGAAAGCTTTGATTTACTGTGGCAATTGCGGATTGTCCGACGAGTTATCTATTAAGCCCTACTTCCAGGAGGTCGACGCCTACTGCGAGTTCACGGATAAATTCTACTCGGCAAGGTAATTTTAATTTAATAAAAAGGAGCAAACCGTCAATTCTTTAAGCGATTAAATAATAAAGGATTATCTACCAGATGAGGAAAGGGAAAGGGATTGATAGGCAAAGTTGAGAGGTACATAATGGAGAAGATACGTTCAGAAGGGGCCATACATATAACACTCATCGACCCTGAAAACGTAACCCCAAAATCTGCCTCATCCTTAGCCAGGGAAGTTGAGAGCTGCCAGACATCGGCTATAATGGTTGGGGGTACAACCTTAGTATCCACGACGCACCTAGATAAAGTTGTGAAGGCTATAAAGAAGGTGGCGGGGATACCGGTCATACTATTCCCGAATAATATAACCGGGATAAGTAGGTATGCCGATGCCATATGGTTCATGTCCCTACTGAACTCCGCAGATCCATACTTCATCGCTGGGGCCCAGGTCTTGGGGGCTCCCTTGATCAAGAAGTTTGGCTTGGAGCCTATCCCGCTAGGATACATAATCACAGGTGAAGGGGGCTCTGTAGGTGTTATAGGTAGAGCCTGCCCCATACCGTATAATAAACCGGAACTGGCCGCCGCCTATGCCCTCACAGCCCAGTTCTTCGGTATGAGGTTCGTCTACTTGGAGGCTGGTTCCGGTGCTAGGCGTCCTGTTCCTAAGGAGATGATAAGGATGGTCAAGATGGTCGTTGATATACCATTGATAGTTGGTGGTGGGATTAGAACTGGAGCTCAGGCCAAGAGGGCTGTGGCGGCTGGCTCCGATATAATAGTCACGGGGACGATAGTTGAGGAGAGTAGGGGACAGGAGGTTAAGGATAAACTTATAGAGATAATACAAGGTATAAAAGAGGGAACGACTACAAAGATATGTAATTGGAAGGGTTGATTATGACCGCGTTTGAGCATTACTTCGAGGCTCTAAAGAAGGCTCTGGGTAGGGAGGACATCTACGATATATGGCCAGACTTCGAACCGGAGTACGACGAGAGGGAGTACGCATGGACAACCTTCCGAGGGTTAGGTGAAACATTACTTCTAAACTGTGGCCGTTGCGATGGCCCCTCAGACCTTAGACATCCCAGATGTGAGGCCTGCGTGAAGAAGAGGGAGGAGATAGCTAGGAAGACCTACCAAAAGGCTACTGGACGCTCAATAGAGAAGTGGCCCACAATAATCCTATGCCGGATCCACACCGAGTAGCAGTCTCCCGTTTTATATAGGCCGCTAGAGGGAGAACCCTACTTGGAAGCGAAGATGAGTACTGAGTACCGAGACTACTTCTCCATGTTAGAGGAGGAATTAAATAGACTATACGAGGTCGCAAAGGAGGCTAGGGCTAAGGGTTTAGATCCAAAACCACATCCAGAGACTGAGGTGGCTGAGGACCTAGCCGGGCTCGTAGAGGGTTTCATAGGACCCCCCGGAGTCGCCGAGAGGATAAGGGAACTGAGTAAGACCATGCCTAGGGAGGAGCTGGCCTTCAAGATAGCGGAGGAAATAGTCTACGGAAGGTTCGGGCATATGGAGGGCCAAGAGGCGGCTGAGCAGGCTATAAGGACCGCTCTCGCCATACTGACCGAGGGTGTTACGGCAGCCGTCTACTCTGAGGGGATAACCAAGGTTCTGATAAAGTCTAATCCGGATCGTTCTAGGTACTTGGCCATATACCTTGCTGGACCTATACGCTCAGCCGGGGGAACGGAGACCGCCCTTACACCCGTCATAGCGGACTTCATACGTCGGATGTTGGGGCTGGACCGTTACAAGCCGACCAAGGAGGAGATCGATAGGTTCATCGAGGAGTTGAGGCTCTACGAACGCGAGGTCAGCCGCTTCCAGTACCATGTCTCCGATGAGGAGTTAAGGAGGGCCCTCCAACACCTCCCAGTTGAGGTTACCGGGATACAGTCAGACCCAGTTGAGGTGTCTTCCCACCGTAACTTGCCGAGGATAGAGACGAACCGCGTCCGTGGTGGTGCGCTGAGGGTTGTGAATGACGGTATTATAGGTAGGGCCTCGAAGGTTTGGGCCATAGTTGAGGAGTTGAGGCTTCCAGGCTGGGACTGGCTCAAGGATATTAGGAAGATCCAGGAGAAGAAGACCTCCGGCTTTATGGAGGATGTTCCAGCTGGCCGTCCAATCCTATGCTTCCCATCTGAGAGGGGAGGATTTAGGCTCCGTTATGGGAGGGCTAGGAACACTGGGTTAGCCGCTGTTGGGGTTCACCCTCTCACGATGAGGGTTCTCCAGAACTTCCTTGCTGGTGGAACCCAACTCAAGATCGAGATGCCCGGTAAATCTGGCATAGTTATGCCGGTTGATTACATAGAGACCCCTATGGTTCTGTTAAGGGACGGCTCGGTCGTCCGGGTTTCAGATGAGAACTTTGACAAGGTGAAGGATAAGATCCATAGGATCCTATTCCTAGGGGATATACTGATCAGCTTCGGGGATTTCCTATATAACAATAAGCCCCTTCTCCCATCCGGTTATACCGAGGAGTGGTGGTGTGAGGAGCTAAGAGAGGCGATAGAAAAGGGGTTCAACGGCTCAGTGGAGGAGGCGGCGAGATCCATAGGTATATCCCAAAACCGGCTCAGGGAGTTTTTGAACGACCCCTTCAGGAGTAAGCCGACGTTCCGGGAGGCCTCGGCGATAAGTCTAGGGCTTGGTATACCCCTACACCCAAGATACACCTATTTCTGGTCGAATATAACGCTCGAAGACTTAGAGATGCTTAGGAGGTGGCTTCTATCATCTGCTAGGCACCTCGATGGGGGAGGCTCCTCCAAGATAATTGGGGTCCTAAACCCAACGGTTAAGGCTATACTGGAGGAGATATGTATACCCCACAGGGTTATGGGAGGCGAATTGATAATCGAAGGTTGGGACGCGGAGGCCCTCGCCTTCACCTTAGGGGTTAGAGACCCTGAGAAGAGTGTAGGAGATGACGGTTCGGTTCTGGATAACCTAAAAGAGTTGAGTGGGGTAGTTGTTAGGGATAAGGCCCCATCCTTCATAGGCGCAAGGGTTGGGCGTCCTGAGAAGGCAAAGAAGAGGGATATGAAACCCCCAGTTCACGTCCTCTTCCCGGTTGGGCTCAACGGAGGCTCCCAACGTAACCTGATGGAAGCATCCAAGAAGGGTTTTGTGGGGGTTGAGATAGTCAAGAGGAGGTGCCCGAGCTGTCAAGCTGTAACCTTCATGAGGGTCTGCCCGAGGTGTGGTTCACAGACCGTATTGGAGACCGTATGTCCCAGATGTGGTAGGACGTTGAAGGAGGATGAGAAGGTCTGTCCGGTATGTAAGGTTCCCACACAGAACTTTGAGGAGCAGATGGTGCCGATAAGGGAGTTGGTTGAGGAAGCCTGCAGAAGGGTGGGGTATAGACCGTCAGTCTTGAAGGGTGTTAAAGGTTTAACGAACAAGACGAAGACCCCGGAGCCGATAGAGAAGGGCGTTTTAAGGGCTAAGTATGGCTTGTCGGTCTATAAGGATGGGACTATAAGGTTTGATGTAACGAACGCCCCCCTAACCCACTTCAAACCATCCGAGATTGGAGTATCGGTTGAGAGGCTCCGGGAGCTTGGATACTACCATGATGTGAATGGAGATCCCCTAGTTGATCCAGACCAGATCTGTGAGCTTAAGGTTCAGGATGTAATAATACCGTATGCGAGTGTAGATTACTTCATCAGGATAGCGAACTTCATCGATGAACTACTCGTAAAGTTCTATGGCCTTAAGCCTTTCTATAACGTTGAGCGTCCAGAGGATTTGGTCGGCCTCCTCGTGATAGGTCTAGCCCCTCACACTTGCGCCGGAGTTTTGGGGAGGATAATAGGCTTCACG
>QMYL01000058.1 GCA_003662645.1 Candidatus Bathyarchaeota archaeon | reverse complement strand
GGGATATAATCGGGAGCTGCATAGTAGATGCAAGCTTCTCGATAGGTATAGGGCAAGTCTTCTTTCCGCAGAGGATCTCCGGCGAGCTTGCGAGCTCCACAACGTTTTACACTCTGCTCGCATCGGTTATAGTCATATCGACGCTCGCCGTCAGGGAGAAAGTTGACAAGAAGGCTGGAGCCTTCTTCATCCTGCTCTACCTCCTCTCATACATCCTACTCTTCATAAAATTTTGAGCCGTCCAACCAGTTAGGGTTTGTACTTGCCGATCTTCAATCCAACCTTGAGCATGATCTCGTAATTTTCGAGTTTTACATAGTTCGTTATGGTGTTCCCTGAGCCTAGTGCGTAACCTCCGCCCTCAGCGCAGCCGTTGATTACATCGGTTACGTAACCCTTGAACTCACGGGTTGGGAGTTGGCTCAGTTTGTCCACATCAACACCGCCGAGTATCGCTATCCGATCCCCATACATCCTCTTCGCCTCAGTTACGGGCGTTATATTGTCCTGGAAGGAGTGCTTAGCATCTATCCCAACGTATTCTATGAGGTCTTCCATTATCATCCTCAGGTTGCCGCAGGAGTGGAGTATGAAGGGCTTCCCGTGTCTATGGGCCAGCTCCACACACCTCTTCTGCCATGGGAAGACGTACCTCCTGAGGTGCTCACGGGAGATCATGGTCCCAGACTTGTAGCCCATATCATCCCCCATCCTCAAGACCCCAACCTCACCGAACTCAACGATCCTCTTATCGGTCTCGAGTATGATCCTACCGATCCTGTCGAACATATCCCTTACAAGCTGCTCATCCCTATACAGGGCTATCGAGAAGGGGCGTAACCCCATTATCCAGCTGACATGCTCGAAGACCCCGCCTGCAACCCCTGAGACCAAACCCATATCGCCCGGTAGGGCCTTGCAGATACATTCAAGGACTAGGAGGTCAGCTGCATCCTCTGGGTCGGGCCATGGATAACTCTCGAAGTCCTCCCTGCTCTCGATTGTCCCCCTATTCTCGTCAACCCACGTCCTGACCCCCCTAGATAGCTGCGCCGTATCTTCACACTCCCGCAGGTTCACCCTCGGAAGCCTCAGGGGGACCTCGAAGGGGACGTAGTCATAACCCATGTGGCGGTAGAACCTAATGAGAGCCTCGGCATACCGTCTGGCTCTACTCCTATACTTCGAATCCCCCTCCTTCAGTTGCGCCACCGCCTGATCGGAGGGTTGGAGCTTGGTTATCGGCTCGCCCATCAGAGCCTCTATCACCTCATTATCGACGAAGTGTTCGTAGAAGGGTATCCGGTCGGGCTCCTCGTTCCATAAGACGCTCAGCAGCCTATCGAAGTCATGGTCTACACTTAGCATCATACATCCCTAACAACTTCAATTATTCTGACGAACGGTTAGCTTATTAATCTTTGGCAACGGAACAACCGTGGCTTGAGGGTAAGATTCTTATCCAATTAGCCCTCTTATCTCTTGATCGTGATGTGGCGCCTTCTGAGACCAGACGCCGTAGCCGTACTGAGCGACAAGAGGGCTAGGGCCAGCCTATCCAGGTACTTTGCAGTTATGGAGAACGATAAACCGGCAAAGTTCCAGATAGCGAAGAGGCTCAAGGCTGACTTCGAACCGGACATGACCACGAGGGAGCTGTGGAAGATACACGAAGAACTCACCGAGGAGTTCTACAACTGACAGGAAAAGATAGACGACCGGAGTGTTAAGCTTGATGAACCGGACAGACCGGAGAGTTCATACCTAGACCTGAAGATAACAATAGCCGAGAGGATACTTGAAGCCTGCCACTTCTGCACAAGGAGGTGCGGGGTAAACCGCCTAGAGGGGGAACTCGGCTACTGCAGGTGCGGCCGAAAGATAGAGGTCTCATCGATGTTTGAGCATATGGGTGAGGAGCCGGAGCTCGTCCCATCCGGAACGATCTTCACGATGGGCTGCACGATGAGGTGCCTCCACTGCCAGAACTGGTCGATATCCCAGTGGTATGAGGAGGGTGAGACCTACACAACTGAGAGGCTGGCTAGAGCTGTTGAGAGGCTGAGGAAGGCTGGCTGCCGGAACGTCAACTTGGTTGGTGGCGAGCCCACACCATGGCGCCAGCAGTGGCTTGAGACCTTCAAGTATGTTGATGTGAACGTCCCGGTCGTCTGGAACTCGAACTCCTACTACAGCGAGGAGACAGCGAAGCTCCTAGCCGGCTTTGCAGATATCTACCTGCTCGACTTCAAGTACGGCTCAAACAGGTGCGCCGAGAGGATATCGGATGCCCCCCACTACTGGGAGGCCTGCACGAGGAACCACCTATATGGGAAGAAGTACGGGGAGCTCATAATTAGGGTCTTGGTGCTGCCGGGCCACCTAGAGTGCTGTACGAAAATAATATTGAACTGGATAGCTGAGAACCTTGGGAGGGATGTCCGAACCAACATCATGTTCCAGTATAGGCCTGAGTGGAGGGCCCACGAGATACCTGAACTCCAGAGGAGGCTCATAAGGAGCGAGATGGAGAGGGCGGTAGAGATAGCTGAGGAGGCTGGATTGACGAACTTCATAACTTGATGCAGCCCTAAGTTTTCACGCCCTTAGGTACGAACCGCCTCAACCTCTGTAGAGCCTTCAGCTTCTCCCTGTCTCCTAGGCGTGCATTCTCGATCGCCTCTATAAGTATCCCTATCGACCTATCCATAGCCTTCCTGTCAACGGGGAATGGGACGCCATCCTTCCCCCCATAGGCGAAGGAGTACTTGACAGGGTCCCTCCAGCTCGGTTTCTCCCCATATATCAATTCGGATATTAGGGCTAAGCCCCTAACGGTCGCCGGTCCAATCCCCCTTATGCTCAGGAGCTCCTCGTAGTTTCTGGGCTGGAACTCGTAGGCCCTCTTCAGGGCTTCCCAGTTTATCCTCCTGGGCATGTATAGATACTCGGATATGTAGCTCCTGATGGGTGTCTCTCCCCTGTCAGGCACCCACTCCTGCAGGGTTCTCTGGTATGCTGGACGGATCGACTTGAGCAGCCTGCCGACTCTCTTCGGATCCTCCTTCGCAAGGTCCACTGAAACCCTTCTGCATCCTTCACTCCTCATGGCGGTCATATCTAGGACGAGCTTCCTTCTGAGGTTGCCCACTATCGCCTCATGCGGCTCAACGACGAAGCTCTCAACACCATCCGATAACCAGTGATACCTTCTGGCTGTCCGGTCCCTAACGTTCATACCCTGCTGTATGACGGCCCAATCCCCATCCTCCGTTATGAAGAAGGCGTGGTGGTAGAGTGGGTAGCCCGCTTGAATGGCTGTGTTGTCGACCTTTGCGCTCATGCGGCTTGCGTAGATTAGCCTCTCAACCTCATCGGTTGGGAGGTTAAACTTCTCGCCGACCTGGCTTATCTCCTCCGGCGTCCTCATCGAGGCCTTACCCTTCCCGCCGCATACGACGACGCCGTGCTCCTCATGGCTTAGGGCGTTCTTCAAGACCCCGGTCACAACCGTTGTGACGCCGGAGGAGTGCCAGTCATAACCCAAGACGCAGCCGAAGGCTTGGAACCAGTAAGGGTCTGATATCCTCCTGAGAAGCTCCTTACGTCCATACTCGTCTATGATTATTAGGGTTATCCCCCTCGCCAGCTTGATCATGCGCCTGACTAGCCACTGGGGTGCCTTACCTGTGTGGAGGGGGAGGTCCGCGAAGCCGGTTCGCTCCATGACCATTCAGCTCTACACCATAATGAAGGTAGATGCTCGGTTTAAAAGTTTAAAATTCCATGGGGTGTGGGGTATCCTCAGCCCTTGGGCTTCAGTAGGCGCCCCTCCCGATCTATCTCTCCCCTCTTTATCCTAGTCGTTGATATGGGTATCCGATCCTCAGCCGGAACCATATCTATGACTATAACCTCTAAGGGCTTGAGGCCCCTATCCCTCCTTATCCTGTTTATCTCATGGGCGCGTGGTTCCGTCTCCCTGCTGACGACCAACGCCTCCATCTCCCCATCCGAGATGGACGGACCATAGGGGTCGTTTAAGGGGATTATCCTCGCGCGGTTTGTAAGCCCCCTATCCTTGAGGAAGCACATCAACTCTCCCAGCCTCTCCTCATAAGACGCTACCTTATGGTTCTTCCTCAACCTCTTGGCGAGGCTGTCTGTGCAGAGCCCTATAAGCACGGTCTCACCGACCTCGAAGGCCCTAGCCAAGAGCGCCCTATGGCCCTTATGGAGTTCATCGAAGGTTCCGCCGACGGCCACAACCTTGAACCTCTTCATCTTCCGCTTTATACTCCCGATACTTTTTCGAGACCTTAAGTTTTCACATCGCTCCGATGACGAAGAAGAGGTATTTGGTAAATAAAGATGAAGGATAGAGAATACAGACATATCTAAACAATTAACTGGAAATCGCAACTAAAGTGGATATGCACCAGCGTTCCAGCCCGCCGATCCCACCATCCTAGAATATCTTGTATAGCGGATGCTCCCTCGTTAGGGTCCTTACACCGAGGCTCCTAGCGTTGTAGGCGAGGATTGCGTCCACCATGGCGCAGACGGGGAATATAGTCCTAGCCTTGGCTAGGGAACCATAGATTATGAAGTCTGAACCAGCCGCCTGGATGAAGGCGGCTGCACCAGCCCTACAGATGAGTTTACCGTATTCACTCAAGGCTTGAACCTTATCCCAGCGTCCAACGACCCCCACCGGGGCGGTTCCGGCCGGGAGTCCAAACTCCTCCTTGGCCAGCCTTATCCCGTGGGCGCTGAAGCCTATACTTGGGACGTCTAAGACCGGGGTTAGGATTAGGGGCTTCTCTATGCCAGCCTTTGCAGCACCTTCAAGGAGCCCCACCTTCCCCCCGGATCCCTTCAGGATCGTTATCATCCCCCTCGGTCTCGGATCCATGGGGTTGAAGGCTTGTATTATGGCGGACTTTATCCCGGTCTCCCTTATGGCCTCAATCTCCCTATCGTTCAGTGTATAGTTTATCGAGTTGTAGACCACCCTATCCTGGAGTCCAACCTCAACAGCATACTTGGATGCCTCCACACGGACATCCATACTTGGACCGTTTATTAGGAGGGGTGATGGAGTGACGTCGGCCACAAAGTCGAGGTACTTGATGAGCACATCCGGGCTCTCCGCGACCACATCGACCATGCATGGGATCCCCGTCTTCTCCGACATCTCCTCCTGGACCCTTATCAGGTGTTCAGCCCTTCTCCTGTCGAAGATCCCCTTTCTCCTATCCTTAACTATCTTGTGCCCTTCATGGAAGATGCTCCCTATTAGGACAGTTGGGAGTTCACCTGGTTGGCCTCCTACCTTGACTCCCCCTATCTCCAGAACCCTCTGTTCCCTACCGAACTTGAACAGGGTTGTACGCCTCCTATGTCTTCTCAGTCTCCCTCTTTATTATCGAGATTATCTCGTCGACCACTATCTCAGGGTCTATGGTTGGGTCGTTGCAGTGTACGTCCCTGAGCACGCCCCGCCTCCGGTAGTAGTCTATGAGCGGTTGGGTTCTCTCCCTGTAAACCCTTAGGCGCTCCCTAATAACCTCGGGTTTATCGTCCTCTCTGGTGTACAGTTCTCCACCGCAGATGTCACAGATCATATCCCTCTTGGGTTTTAGCGTTAGGCGGTTATATATGGCCCCGCATCTTCTACATACGAGCCTATTTGAGAGCCTCTGCACGATTACATCATCGGGGACATTCAGGTTTATGACCACATCTATCTCAGTTATCTTGTCTAGAGCCTCAGCTTGCGGTATCGTTCTGGGGAAGCCGTCCAGTATGAAGCCGCCTTTGCAGTCGGGTTCCTCCAACCTTCTCCGCAGTAGGTTTATGATTATCTCATCTGGGACGAGCCTCCCCTCATCGGCATACTCCTTAAGGGTTCTCCCAAGCTCAGTTTCGGCCTTTATCTCATCCCTAACCATATCACCAGTCGAGATGTGCGGTATCCCCAGCCTCCTCTTCAACCTAGAAGCATAGGTTCCCTTACCAGCCCCAGGCGGGCCGAGAAGCACAACCCTCATGTCCCGTCCTCCAGCCCTTCAATTACATTCTTATGCATATACTAAGAATCGGAAGGAGTCTTTTACGGTTTCGGTCATCCAACGGCTAATCGTCGACCCCGTGGATTATCGTCGGCTTCGGTCTAAGGTCGAAGAAGTGCCTGCCGAACCTCCTAACCCAATTCTCGGCCCACCTAGCCACTTGGGTCCACATGGGGTCAGGTCTCCCGCTCAGCCCTTCCTCAACCCGCCTGGAGAGCTCCTCCCTCATGGTCTTGGTCACTTCGGGCTCCCTAAACGATAGGTTCTGGACCTCCATCGGGTCCCTCTCGAGGTTATACAGCTCCTCAGTCCGCTCGAAGTAGTTTCGTATATACTTCCACCCACCCTTTATCAGGGCCCT
>QMYL01000057.1 GCA_003662645.1 Candidatus Bathyarchaeota archaeon | reverse complement strand
GGTCCCATCATCAGCCCCACTGGTCACTTCGATTATATTCCTGCTGAGTAGGTATAGAGCCTCATAGAACTCCAGCATAAGCCCCCCTTCAGCCTCAACTCCGTAACCCCTAGATGTCAACCCCTCAACATCCTCGGTTGGTGGGATCAGTACGCCATTATCCTTCAGTATGCCCTTTAGGGGCTTCCTCTCAATCTGCCCCTTAGCTCCCTCGCCTACCTCGGCCATCTCTCCCATCAACTCCCACTCCTCTCGGTGAGCCTCTTAAATTGATCCCTAGTTATCACACCCTCCTCGCAGATTATGGCCGTCACATAATCGATCGGGGTTATATCGAAGGCTGGATTTAAGACTCTAACCCCCTCGGGAGCTATCCTCTGGGACATTATATGCGTTACCTCCCTCGGGTCTCTCTCCTCGATCGTTACCTCCTCCGATGTTCTCTTTAAATCGAAGGTTGATTTCGGGGCTGCCACGTAGAATGGTATACCATGGGTGTAGGCCAGAACAGCCACGGTGTAGGTTCCAATCTTATTTATGACGGCGTCCCTAACTATCCTATCAGCCCCAACCACAACCTTGTCTATCATACCTCTAGACATCAAGTAGCCAGCCATATTATCCGTGATCAACGTTACCGGTATCCCATCCCTCATCAACTCGTAGGTTGTGAGCCTGGCGCCCTGGAGTTTAGGTCTAGTCTCATCAGCAAACACGCTGATACGTTTACCCTCCTCCCAAGCCGCCCTGACGACGGCTAGGGCGGTCCCGTAATCGACAGTCGCGAGGCTCCCGGCGTTGCAGTGAGTTAAGATTCTATCGCCATCGTCTATCAGCTTAGAGCCGTGCATGCCGATCCTGCGGTTGACCTCGACATCCTCATCAGCCATCCTCTTAGCCTCCTCGATCACGGCCTTCCTCACGGCCTCGCAACCGCCAGCAGTCCAATACGCGCGCTTCATAACCCTATCTATGGCCCAGAAGAGGTTAACGGCCGTGGGTCTCGTCATCCGTAGTAGCCTAGCTGACTCCTCCAGCTCCTCCAGGAGTTTCTCACGATCCCTAGCCTCTGAGTGGTATGCTGTTAGGGCTAGGCCGTAGGCCGCCGCGACCCCTATCAATGGTGCACCTCTCATCTTCATGTCCTTTATCGCTGAGGCGACCTCCCTACAGCTTCTCAGCTCTATCATGACCTCCTCGTTTGGGAGCCTTGTCTGGTCGATCGTGATTACGGTTCCGTCATCCCTCCACTCTATAGTCCTCACGGCAACCTTCCTCACATGGCATCGTATCCAATTCTCTGGGAGTTTAGACTAATTCCTAATTCTGGAGGATTAAGATAAAAGTTCACTCCTTCAGTTTTTCAGCCTGCAGCCTACACGCTCCCGTAGATCTTCCAGTATAGTAACGCCTCGAGGGCTATGAACGCCAAGATCGTTAGGGTTATCCCTATGAAGATCAGAATGGTTGCCTGCCTCGGGTTCCTGAAGTACCTCGTGCTGTAGTAGATGAATATTAGGCCTCCAACCCCTAGGGCGTATAGGATCATGACGTCTATGCTCTCCGTGAGGAACTGTTCATGTATCCTCTGGGGGTACCAGACAAGGAGCCTCCCCCTCATTGGGAAGATCGATATGGGCTGTATCAGTATATCGTAGACCCCACCACCAAGTAGGAATATGGAGACCCCGACGAGGATCACCCCGATCACGGTTGGGGAAGGTCGGAAATTCCTCAGCCTACGATAGACCTTATCGCAGAAGTACGTCAAGTCTGTGAACCCACGTTGAAACCTCCTGAACCCCGGACTCATCCCAACCACACTAATTCAATAATTAGAGAACCAATTTAAAGGTTTATCTTCCACGGTCAGACGTGACAACCTAAGGTTTCCTCCTTAGGTTGTCGTAGTGATGTGTGAAGATGTCGCAGAATAGGTTCCCATGTCTGAAAATACATAGCCAAGCCAGAACCTTATTCCTCTCAAACAACCTAAGCCTCTCAACCAAAACCCAACACCGAACATGAGAAGACCTATCCGGGAAGAAACCAAAAAACCTAAACCTTAAGTTGCCACGTCCCGTTGCACAACCGCAAATCTTAATAGTAGGAGGCTGAAAAAGAAATGCTGGAGAAGGAGGAGAAAAAATTATGGAAGAGATGGAACGAGGATTAACAACGAGGGCTTTGATCTTTGGGTTAATAACGTTGATAATCGGTCTACCGATACTATATGCGCTCAGCGGCTTCGCTAGAGTTCTTGGTGATCTCTGGAGGTTTCGTGGAATAGCTGAAGCGACGTTCATGATGATCCTGTTAAACTTGGTTCTGATAGGTGTTTTGAAAGGGAGAAGGTTCACAAGGCAGGAGCTAGCTGTCATCTACGTCATGTGGGCTGTGGCTGTACCCCTAACCATAATGTCCTTTGAGGGGAGAATGGCTCTCCTGATCACTCCATGGCCTGGTGCGGCTGCGATTAATAGAGCCTATGAGATGGGGTTACCATCCTATGTCTGGGGAAACATCACATGGACTAAGGTTCAGGATCTATACTATGGAGGGCCTGTAGACTGGTCTGGTTGGGGTCCAAAGCTCGGCTTCTGGATGTCCTATGGCTTGGTTCAAGCATTATTCATAATCTTCCTGACGACTACCCTGCGTAGGACGTATGTGGATGTGGAGGCGTTACCATTCCCAATGGCTATACCGATAAATATGGTGATAGAGTATTCAGCTACTGATGAAGAGAGACCTAGGCTTCTAAGATCGAAATGGCTCTGGTTGGGTGTTATAGTTGGCTTCCTGTGGTTCTTACCAGTATATCTCAGCTACTATAAGGTCAGTATTCCAGGGTTAATAACAAGTAAGACCGTCTATCTAGGATGGCCCTATGCTGGTTTCAACTTTAACCTCTTCCCACAATATGGTGCCCTCGGCATAGCATTACTTCTGCCAATTGACTTCTTAATAAGCTACTTGGTGTTCTGGATTGCCATATGGGATATATACCTACCAATCTTCGTATCAGGGAACTTCACTGGAGGTTGGGAGTGGTCTACACTCGTCGAAACCCGGGGGAAGGGAGACCCGAATGTAGCGGCTAGTGCGTGGTGGTATGCTGCTGAGGGCAGCTACTATGGTATAGACCCAACGTACTCCATGGGTATGGGCGTCTGGAGCTGGATACCTCCTATGCTCATAAGTATAGCACTATGGCCCATGATCTCCCACTGGAGGGAGGTTGTAGCTAAGTTGAAGGCTATAGCCACTCCCAACCCAGAACTTGAAGCTAAGGAGGCTGTTCCATATAGGATATCAATAATCATAACCGCACTCTTAGGTTTAATCCTTATAGGCTTCTATACAGCTATTGGAACATCATTCACAGTAGCCTTTACAATATTCCTCATGATATCATTCATCTACATTGGGTATCTGCGGACGAGAGCGGAGACAAGCTGGCATGCCGGTTGTAGCTATTGCCGTATGGCTAACGCCAGCTTCGGCTACGCAATGTCATTAGCTGGGGCTGCTGCAGGGGTAGATATATACACAGCTGGAAATGGGTTGTTAATGACGGTTCCCGGCATGATGGTCACGGACTGGTTCTACCATGGATTATGGAGCAGTACATGGACAGGCGGCGTAATGCTTGAGGGCTACAAGATAGCTGACTTCACAGGAACTAGAACAAGGGACATACTCATCGCAGGGATAATAGGCGCAGTCCTCGCATGCGTCATATCATATCCACTCTTCCCCATATACGGTCACATGTGGGGTCTGAGAGCTAAATGGACGAAGAACCCGCTTGATGGTTGGGGTCCATTCTGGTGGCCATCCTATCCAGGTTACAGTGGTGTGGGAGGAACGGGTTGGGGCGACTGGCCCATTGATCCAGCAAACCAAATGAAGGTTTGGGGATACATAATCTTCTGGTTCATCTTCCCATGGATACTCTACATAATTAGGGGGTATTATCCAGCTCTACCTCTAACTCCTATAGCTCTACCACTGGTATGTGACCAGATCATGTACTACTGGCATAGCGTCGTCCTCTACGCCCTCATAATAAAACTGATCGTCGTAAGGGCTATGGGAGCCAAAGCCTATGATGAGATATTGCAGCCGTTCGCAGTAGGCTTACTCGGCGGAGAAGGGTTGAACTACTTCCTATCCCACCTCTACCTGATCGCCACAGCAACCTACTAAACATCACCTCTTTTTTTATTTTGTCATAATGAGCATTTCACCTTTCCCTTTAGAGGTTATTAAACTCCTCCACTCATCTTCAATGATGATATAAAATCTACAAATCTTGATGATGACTTCTCAATGCTTCAACTGGGAAACCTAACCTGCGTGTAGCTCGTGTATAGCTGGCTTTAAGTCCATCCGGCTAACGATTACGAAAGGTAAAAATTGCACCCCTCCATCTATTATATGATTGAGATGAGCAGTAAAACATACAGGAGATTCCTGAGGTCAGAGGCTGAAAGCCACCCGGTTAAGATAGATAAGAACATAATCTCCTGGGAGGATATCAACATAAAGACCCAGACTGGGTTGACCTCGCCATCCGACATATTGGAATCCATATACCTCAAGAGGGATATGTCCGAGACCGTGGGATAGGAGGGTTGCAGTCCTCCTTCGGGATAGGCTCGAACAACTCAGGAGAAGGATCAAATTCATGAAATTCATAATTTTAGGGCTTTCATTCATCCTACTATTCATACTATGGATACTGCTTAACATATTCTCCGCCCCAGCATTAGCGGCGTAGGGAGGACAACCTTTGGGCTTAAGGTCTAAGATAATAGATCTCGAAAATGAGATACGCTCCCGTTTCGTCGGTAATGAAGAGGCCATACAGATCATGGTTCTAAACCAGCTCCATCCACGCTCAACAACGCTCATCAGGGCCCCGAGGGGGGCTGGAAAGTCTACGCTTATGCTCTTAATGTTGAGGGGTGTCTGCGGAGATGATATGGTGGTCATCTCAGGAGCCTCCGAGGTTAAGAGAGGTGAGGTTATTGGGCGGCTGCATATCCCATCCCTTGAGCGGGAAGGGGTCGAACGTGTTCTATGGGCTGTCTTCACCAAGAGTAGGGGTAAGGGCCTAGACGAGGTTAATAGGCTGAATCCGTACACGACTGCCAACATACACCATATGATGCAGTTCGGTGAGGTCTGGGCATACGGGCAGAGGTCTGAGGTCGGCGACTACACCCTGATTGCTAATGAGAACCCTATGGATACAGCATCATTCGTCCATCCGCAGCCGTTCTATGACAGGTTCGATGTCTGTCTATACCTAAACTTCCTAACGCTGAGTGAGAAGTTCCAACTCCAAGACCTACTTGAGAGGTACGACTGGAACATAGTGGATTCTATGCCTCAGGTTATATCCTTCGAGGAGCTGGAGGAGGCTAGGAGGGAGGTGGCCGAGGTAAAGCTTGACCCCAAGACTATAGGGTACATAAACCTACTCGTCAGGGACTTCCAAGTCTGCATAAGGGAGAAGGAGTTCTCGGAGGTTAAGCCCCCAACACTATGTGAGGGATGCCACTTCATCAGGGATATCTGTAGCATGATAAAGGAGTCTTTGAGTGAGAGGGCTACGGTCGCCTTAACTAGGCTGGCTAAGGCTGCGAAGTGGCTGCATGGGAGTTGCGAACTGGATGATATATTCAGGATGGCCCTCTGGGTTCTTCTCCACAGAGTTACCTTAGTTAGAACTGGAAACTTGATAGATAGCCTTCATGGACTCCTCGAGCGTGAGAGGATAAAGATGGAGGATCGGAACGTGAGGAGGCAGTGGGCCCTCTTAGACCAGTTGATGAACGGCTTCGATAGGGGTATATATAAGCTGGCTAGGGAGGCCGCCGTTGAGGATGTCACCTTCGCTGAGGAGTTGATGAAGCTCGAGGAGAGGTGGGTTAAGGAGAATATACTGTCCCCTGACGAGTTGTTATCCATCCAGATGGGATGGAAGACACCGACCTCATGGAGCCTTCGTAAGAGATGAAGCGTGGCGAACAGTTAAGGCAGATAGATATACTGAGAATTTTCAACCAGGCGTGGATCGAGCTCTACTGTCCACCAGTCAAGCTCTCCCTCGACGGCGGGGAGGATCAACCCCTCTCCTCGGCTCCATTAACCGTTGTGAACGGAACGGTGTACTTGAGGCCCGACCTAATCCCCGAGGGCTGCAACCCCCATAGGTTCCTACTTTGGTACTTCCGCCACGAGCTGGCCCACGTCCACCACTGCCCCTACGATGTTAAGACCGCCTACAGCCTCGAGAGGGCGGCTCAGGAGGTTGTTAAGGACTGGAGCATCTCCTACCTAGCTACGCACATCTTCGCCGATTTACAGGTGAACCTAAACTACCTGCCGAGAAGGTTCAACGAGATGCCTTACCTAGTCGAACTGGCCGGTAAGTGGGGCCTCCCACTCGTCGACGAAGTTTTGCAGGGGGTCTACACCCTGATCCACCCGACGATCAAGCCTAGGCATGAGGCGATTAGG
>QMYL01000056.1 GCA_003662645.1 Candidatus Bathyarchaeota archaeon | reverse complement strand
ATTATTTAAAGGTTAAGCAGGACTAATAAGGTTTTGTTTCTAATGGTGGCTAAAAATAATGGGTGGAGAGGAGCCTTGCTCCTCCAACCATGGCTTTAGGGGTTCGATCTACTCACTCGATGCTTCCAGTTCCGCCTTTATCGTTATTGGCTCCTTAAATATGGCCAATACTGGACAGTTTGCCTCAGTTCTCCTCCATATAGCTTCTAGGAGTTGTTTTCTAGCCTTACTGGTAACCTTGATCTTCAAGCTTACATCCCCGATCTTCGGTGAGTCTGGACTCTTCTCAGCTTCGGCGACGGCTTCCAGACTTGTAATCTCAACCTTGCTCCTCTTCGCTACGTCAGCATATATCGTAACAGCGCAGTCTGCCAGAGCCATAAGGGCCAACTCCAGGGCCGTTGGACCCGTATCCGTCCCGCCGGAGTTGGTTGGTAAGTCGCATACAACCGAGTGAACCCTGTTATTGTCGGCTACTGACCGGACGTTCTCAACCAGTTTAGCCCTTGCCACTATCTTAGCCATATAATGCACCGAATTTCTACAGAAAGCTATGTCAATATAAGAGTTACGGAATGCGAACAAATATGGATGGGCCGGATCGACCGTATATGTGGGTGGAAAGCAGGTGTTAGGTGTAGAGTATTCCATCGAAATCTTAAAATATGGGCTCTCTCTTCTTAGAAAGCCATCAGGAGGTTTAGGTATGGCCAAGGTTCTGGTCTCAATGAAGATATACCCATCGGATATAGACTTAGACCTTGAATCGTTGAAGGAGGATGTTAAGAGGGTTCTTCCAAGTTATGCATCTGTGTATAGGTTTGAGGAGGAGCCGATAGCCTTCGGGCTTAAGGCTTTAATCGCCCATATACTTCTGCCGGAGGATAAATCCGGTGGGATAGAGGACGTGGAGTCTTCGCTTCAAGGTTTAGAGGGGATAAGTCAGCTCGAGACCTTGATGGTTAGGAGAACCCGCCTCTAAACTCTTCCGAAGCCGTTAAGTTTATATATGAAATTTTTTTCATATTACATTTAACAACACCGAACCAGACAATAGTTTACACAACATTTAAATTTCTATCCGTCATGGCTTAAGGTAAGGGTGACAAGGTATGAGCGAAGTCCAGCTTAGGGTTGCAGATGCCAAGCAGAGGGATGTAGCCAGGGGAATAGCTAGGATAGACCAGATGACCATGCATAAACTGGGAGTCTCAGCGGGCGACGTGATAGAGATAATAGGTAAGAAGACTACCTCCGCCATAGCGTGGCCAGCCTACTCGGAGGACCAAGGGAGGGGCATAATAAGGATAGACGGCTTCGTCCGGAGGAACGCCAGCGTCTCGATAAATGAGTACGTGACGGTCCGTAAGGCCAATGTGAAGAACGCAACGAGCATAACCCTAGCTCCGATCGATATGCGCCTAAACGTAGACGAGGACTTCATAAACTTCGTTAAGAACAGACTCATGGAGAGAACATTTGTCGAGGGGGATACCACCCTCGTGATGATGCTCGGTCACCCTGTCCAGTTTACCGTCGTTAAGACGCGTCCAAGGGGTATCGTAAGGCTAACCTACGATACAAGGCTCCACATAATGACTGAGCCAACCCCGGAGGCGAAGGGTGTACCGAGGACGACCTATGAGGATATAGGCGGGCTCCACGAGGAGATACAGAGGATAAGGGAGATGGTTGAACTCCCGATGAGGCATCCGGAGATATTCCAGAGGCTTGGGATAGACCCGCCTAAGGGGGTTCTATTACACGGCCCTCCCGGTTGTGGTAAGACCCTTCTAGCCAGAGCGGTCGCAAACGAGAGCGAGGCTAACTTCTACTCCATAAATGGGCCGGAGATAATGAGCAAGTTCTACGGTGAGTCCGAGGCTAGGCTCCGCGAGATATTCCAGGAAGCCCAGAAGAACGCTCCGAGTATAATCTTCATCGACGAATTGGATGCCATAGCCCCAAAACGCGAGGAGGTAACTGGTGAGGTTGAGAGGCGTGTGGTGGCCCAACTGCTCGCTCTCCTCGATGGTCTAGCCGGTAGAGGGAATGTGATAGTTATAGGTGCAACGAATAGACCTAACGCCATCGATCCAGCCCTCCGGAGGCCAGGTAGATTCGATAGGGAGATTGAGATAGGAATCCCGGACAAGAAGGGACGCTACGAGATACTCCAGATCCACACCAGAGGAATGCCACTAGCTGAAGATGTAGACTTAAAGAAACTCGCTGAGATAACGCATGGCTATACTGGAGCAGACCTGGCTGCTCTATGCCGTGAGACAGCTATGAAGGCCCTCCGCAGATACCTACCAGAGATAAACCTGGAAGAGGAGAGGATACCCCAGAGCGTCCTGGAGAAGATGGAGATCCGGATGGAGGACTTCCTAAACGCCTTCAGGGAGATAACGCCGACCGCGATGAGGGAGGTAGCCATAGAGGTACCGGCGGTTCACTGGGATGATATAGGCGGACTTGAAGATGTCAAGCAGGAGTTGAGGGAAGCTGTTGAGTGGCCATTGAAGAACCCTGAGATATTCAAGAGGATGGGTATAAAGCCCCCAAAGGGTATACTCCTCTTCGGTCCTCCTGGTTGTGGTAAGACCCTTCTAGCCAGAGCAGTCGCAACGGAGAGCGAGGCTAACTTCGTCTCGATAAAGGGTCCGGAGATATTCTCGAAGTGGGTCGGCGAGTCAGAGAAGGCCATCCGTGAGGTCTTCAGAAAGGCGAGAACGGCAGCTCCAGCTGTTATATTCTTCGATGAGATAGACTCGATAGTCCCGAGGAGGGGTGTGGGCTACGCCGATAGCGGGGTCACTGAGAGGGTTATAAGTCAGCTCCTAACCGAGATGGATGGGATTGAGACCCTTGAGGACGTAGTGGTCATAGCGGCCACAAATAGACCTGACATAGTGGATCCGGCGGTCCTAAGGCCTGGTAGGTTCGATAGGTTGATATACGTTCCAGAACCGGATGAGGAGGCTAGACTGGAGATATTCAAGATTCACACGAAGAACATGCCCTTGGCCGAGGATGTAGACTTGAAGGAGCTAGCTCGGATGACGAAGGGATACTCCGGAGCCGACATAAGCGCGCTCTGCAGAGAAGCGGCCATGAACGCCTTGAGGAGAGACATAAATGCGAGTAAGGTGACATTGGAGGACTTCAAGAAGGCTATGGCGAAGATAGGGCCGAGTATAACTCCGGATATGGAGAAGTGGTATAAGAGTTTCATGAAGCAGATCCGTAAGATCGAGAGGGCGGCGCCACAACTCATAGCCTAAACCCGTAAAATTTCATACATCGTCAAATCAAACCAAGGTTTGTATGGAGTTAAGAGAGTAGATGTAGTATGTCTGCAAAGATATGGAAGGTTTATCCACCCCACGCGATCGTTATGGAGCTCCTTGAGAGGAAGGGCTCGATGACCGACTCCGAGATCCTGGAAGCCCTAAAGGATATCTACAAGGATATCGGCGTAGATGACCTAAACAAGCTACTGATGGAGATGGAGATATACGGTAAGGTGAACGTCTCAACCCTGATGAGGGGTAAACGCTTAGTAGAGTTGAGGAAGAAGTGACCTTAACTGAAAGACGGCATCACATCTCTAACAAATAGTTGTGCCCCATCCAGTTTTGGGAAGTCTAAAAACCTCAGTATGAAGTAGCTAACGCCCAACCTAACATACTCCTCTATCCTCCTTATAACCTCGTCAACGTCACCTATTATGTAGTTTTCTTCCCTCCCCTCGCTGATGAAGGGGTTCTCCCTGACTATGCGCCGAACCTTCCCCTCGCTCTCCGCTATCGCAACCATGTTCCCAAGGGTTTTGACTATATCTGATGGATCCCTACCAACCAGCATACAGTGTCCCTTCAAGACGTCCAGCTTCTTTTTGTAAGTTTGCGGTGAGGTGTTGGGTAGGTTCCACCAGTCTGCGTAGCGGGCGACAACCCTTAAGGTTAGTTTTTCCCCGCCACCTCCTATCATTATCGGCGGAATTGGATCCGGCTTCGGATAGCAGTATGCATCTTGGATGTGATAGTATCTACCCTTGAATGTGACTCTCCCCCTGGTCCATAGAGCCCTTATTATCTGGACGCCCTCCTCGAGCTGCTTTATCCTGACCGCTGGAGGTGGAAATTCATATCCGTAGGCTATGTACTCATCCCCCTTCCATCCCGCCCCTATTCCAAGGATGAACCTTCCACCGCTCAGAAGTTGAAGGGTTGCCCCCATCTTAGCCAGTAGAGCTGGGTTCCTATAGGAATTGCATAGGACTATGTTCCCAAACTTTAAATCTGGGAAGGCCCCAGCTAGGTAGGATATAGCTGTGAACCCCTCCAGGGTTGGTGTATCCTTACCAACGAAATCCGCCCATGGGATGAAGTGGTCGCAGAGCCAAGCGGATTCGAAGTCACCCTTCAAGGCTTCGATGAACCGGTATATTTGCTTCATGAACTCCTCGCCGCTGCTCCCATCTATTGGGAAGCTTGGAATCCTCAAGCCGAACTTGATCCGTGCCAACTCCTCATCACCAACCATTAAATTAAGGGCGATGAAGAATTAACTTTATCCCCAAAACCTTCAGGGGTACGCTGAAGGAAAAAGGCTAAACACTAGTAGTTCCAAATAATAATTCTGGGATGGGTGATGCTGAAGCTTGGCTTACATGTATCGATCTCAGGCTCTATAGACAAGGCGGTTGATAGGGCGGTTAAGCTCGGCTGTAACACCTTCCAGATCTTCACCAGGAACCCGAGGGGTTGGAGGTCGAGGGAGCTGAAGCCAGAAGAAGCCGAGGCCTTCATCGAGAAGGTTGAGAGATGCGGGATAGACCCGGTCTTCGGCCACATGCCTTACCTCCCAAACCTGGCATCACCAAAGGATGAGATCTACGAGAAGTCCGTTGAGTCTTTGATAATGGAGTTGAACCGTTGTCTAAAATTGAGGATCCCATACCTCGTTACACACTTGGGAAGCCATCTGGGGGCTGGTATTGATGTAGGCTTCGAGAGGATAATAAACGCGATAAATAAGGGTTTATCCGAGGTTAATGGCGATGTCATGCTTCTACTTGAGAATACGGCTGGGACAAAGAATAGTATGGGCGGATCCTTTGAGGATATCAGGTATATAATCGACCGCATAGATGAACCTGAACGGGTTGGTGTCTGCTTCGATACATGCCATGGTTTCGCGGCGGGTTATGATCTAAGAACAAGGGAGGCGGTAGAATCAACAATAAGGAAGCTAGATGAGATCATAGGCTTTGAGAGGTTGAAGCTTGTCCATCTGAATGATTCAAAGGGCGGCTTGAACTCACGGATAGACCGCCACGAACATATCGGGATGGGGATGATAGGTGAAGAGGGCTTCAGAAACATACTGCAAAGTAGGCTCGGAAAGCTGCCGCTGATACTCGAGACGCCCGTTGACAAGAGGAGGAGTGATATAGAGAACCTCAACAAGGTCAGGGAGTTAGCCGGGGAGCTCTGAATCCAGAGCCGTCACCAATCAGCAACCGAGCCATCTTCATGGATTAAGGTCGGCCGCTCCCATACCCCATCGTATGCCTTTTCTCTGACGGCGTCATCGTCTAATTCTATACCTAGCCCTGGACCCTTAGGGACCTCTATGTAACCATCCCTAACCTTAAAAGGCCTCCTCAGGTAGCCCTCACCCAGAGTTACAAGCTCCTGTATGAGGAAGTTAGGCGTGCATGCGTCGAGTTGGAGGCAGGCTGAGAGCGCGATCGGTCCGAGCGGACAGTGGGGTGCGACGCCAACGTAGTAGACCTCCGCCATGGCCGCTATCTTCCTACACTCGAGTATGCCACCCGCATGGCTGAGGTCAGGTTGTATTATTGAGGCAGCCTGCTTCTCTAAGACCTCCCTAAAGCCCCACCTCGTGAAGAGGCGTTCCCCTGTGGCGATCGGGATCGATGTAGCCCTCGCCACCCTAACCATCGCATCTACGTTCTCAGGCAGGCAGGGCTCCTCAAGGAACATGGGTTTGTATGGTTCTAGAGCCTTAGCCATCAATATAGCCATGGCTGGGCTTAACCTACCATGGCAGTCTATGGCGAGGTCTACGTCGTCACCCACGGCTTCCCTGATGGCCTTTATCTTCTCCACCGCATCCCTTATCTTCCTTGGGGTGTCAACTATTCTGGTCGCCCCGAAGGGACACGTCTTGACCGCCCTGAACCCCTCCTTCAGCCTCCTTAGGGCGCTCTCGGCGCATTCCTCGGGTGTCTCACCTCTAACGTGGGCGTACACCTTTATCCTCTCCCGGACTGGGCCTCCTAGGAGTTTGTAGATCGGCTGATTTAGGTACTTACCCAATATGTCCCATAGGGCCTGCTCTATCCCGCTTATTGCGCTCATATTGACCGGTCCACCCCTGTAGCAGCTCCATCTATACATGGCCTGCCAATGGTGCTCTATCGTGGTTGGGTCTTTGCCCTTCAGGTTGCGGAAGAAGTCCCTAATGGCTGCTTCAACTACTGGGGTCTTACCCTCGAGGGT
>QMYL01000055.1 GCA_003662645.1 Candidatus Bathyarchaeota archaeon | reverse complement strand
GCCGATATCTGGGCCATATCGGCGACCTCCATCCCAACCTGGTCTATCATGCCGGCATGAAAGACCTTAGACTCGAAGTCTAGGTTGCTCCCCTCCTGCCCGGTGTGGGTTGCCGAGAGGAGGTGTGTAACCTCGGTCTCGCAGTAGTCGAGGACGTCCTCCAGGTCGCCGAGGGTTCTTGGCCTTATCCCGCAGACGAGCCTCGTCACCGGGGCTTCAACCTCAACGTTCACGCCGCCGACATCTATAGGGGCGTCGCGGCCGAACTTCTCTATTAGGTGTTCAACTAGGTGTCTCGCGTGGGCTATGTGGGTTGCAGCCCCTATACAACACGCGAGGAGGACTATGCGGGACTGTTGGGCCGCCATGTCTAGGCCGCATGCGCCGCGTTTCCCCTCTGTGAGGTCGCACTTCCCGAAGGTGCATAGGCAGCAGACGTCGCAGAAGGGCATGTAGAAGGGTTTATACCTCTGGAGAAGCTTGAAGTCCCACTCCCTGAGTGTTGTTATCGATGGGAAGGGTGTTGGCCCCATCTTCTCGGCGATCTCTTCCTCTATAACCCTGCCGATCGATATCTCTAAATTCTTTAAGGTTGCTACGTCGCTCTTTAACTCCCCGATCTTTATATGTAACCTTTTCCTAGACAATTTCGATTACACTTACCTCTAAGGGTTTTTGGAGCGGATTAACGAATTAAGGAAATGCATAGTATTTAATCTTTGTCCTTCTTTATCAGACCGTAGAGTTCTATCAGAGTTTTAGCCTCTGAGTAGAACTTTATCCTCTTCATCCCGACTGGTTGCTGCCTTAGAGGGTCTGGGCGGCCCCCAAGTATACGTTTATAGAGGGAGTCAAGCTTCATTCTCAAGTTCTCAACGAGCTCCTTCTCGTGGGTTGCTAGGTTAACTCTCTCCATGGGATCGCGTTTTAGGTCGAAGAGCCTCACCCAACCGTTAGGTTTCCCGTTCATATCCCTGCTTAAGTTAACTATCAACTTCCACCTCTCAGTCCTCAAACCATAAGCCTTCTCTTGGCTATTCTCCAAGAGGACGATCTCCCTGTAAAGTTCATCGACGTCTCCATCTATTAACGGGAGTAGCGACTTACCAAAGACCGTTGGTGGAGCTTCCAGACCGAGTAGGTCATATATGGTTGCGGCCACATCGGTATGTTGAACAATCCGGTCTATGGCTGAACCCTCAGGTATCCTACCCGGATAAGCGATTATCAAGGGAACCCGTGTGACCACGTCGTATAGGCCCGCATGCCCCAGGTAGCTTCCACACTGCTTGAGGTTCTCCCCATGGTCGGCTACGAGTATGGTTAGGAGGTTCTCCGTCAATCCGTGATCCTCCATAAACTGGAGGAGCTTCCCTATCTCGCTGTCCACATAGGCTATCTCGCCGTCGTACTGGGAGAGTACGTAGTCTATATCCTCCTCTCCCTCCACCGGCTTCTCTAAATTCCAGAAGAGGGAGTCGAAGGGTTGAGGTGGCTTATACGGTGAGTGGGGGTCCCAATAGTGGATGAATAGGAAGAATGGGCGTGATCGCGATCTATCGTATTCCCTCAACCACCTCATCGTCATACCAGTAACAGCTTCCGCCTGAACCTTCAATCCTGCCTCGGGTGCTGGTATGCCGCCGGGGTGCATGTAAACTGAGAAGCCCCTCGTGAACCAATCGTAGTAGGCCCCATACTTGAGGTACATATTATCAACAGCCGCCGTTACGTATCCATTCCTCCTCAGAACCTCCTGGATCATCCGGATCTCCGGGCTCAACTTGAAGTCACCCATGTGGGTTATAACCCCATGGTGTAGGGGGTGTGCACCCGTCAGGATCGTGGTCCATCCTGGGTGTGTTGGGATGGCTGGAGCGAAGGCGGAGTTGAAGGTCACGCCTTCACTGGCCAGTCTATCTATATTTGGGCTGGTTCTACGTGGGTATCCGTAACATCCGAGGTGGTCGGCCCTTAGGGTATCAACACCTATAATTAGGATGTTCGGTCTATCGTCCATTACAAGTCCGCCCTCCATCGGGTTTCAGCCTAAGAGAAGAGTTTTAGCCACTTGATGGCCTTCTGGAGGCTCTCCAGCACGGGCTTAGGGACGGTCTCAACCGATACGAAACCGGAGTATCCCCTACGCTTCAACTCCCCAAGTATCTGAGACCAGTGGACGTGACCGTTCCACCCGCTCCTGAGCACGTCGCACTCGAACGATGTGAATGCATGAATATGGACGTGCACTATGTATGGGAATAACTTATCCAAAGCCCACATCTGGTCTATCTCGGGTTCGAGTAGCGATGTTGTTGTGGGCTGGTATAGCACCCTTATCCTGGGGCTATCGGCCTGCCATATGCATCGGAGCTGCCCAAGGACCGTGTCGTGGGGCGTATGTCCGTGGAGTTCAAGCCCGAAGGTTACGTCGTACTCGTCACCGAGGGCGGCTAAGTCCCTCAAACCCTTGATGAAGACCCTCCACTTCTCCTCAGTCATCTCCGAACTCGATACACCCTCACCGACTACGCGGATGATCTTGGCTCCGAAGAGCCGAGCGAGTTCACAGTATCTCCTACCCGTCTCTATGCTCCTCTTATAGGCTTCATCCCCAGCTGTGAACTTGAAGTATGTTGAGACGGCTGGAACTTCAAGCCCGTATTCATCTACAAGCCTCTTCAGGTTTCTTATCTCCTCCTCGCTCCGGCCTTCTAGGCCCCACTTCGGCTGGCCTCGCGTGTAGGCTCTTCCTCCCCAAAGTTCGATTCCGTCGTACCCCCACTCTGCGAGCTTGGGTATCAACTCCTCCGGTAAGATCACGTTCTGAGTTGCGTAGGTTGTTACCGAGAACTTCATACCTATTACACCACCCTCCTTGATAACTATAATAAACCATTATAGTGACTTAAGTCTTCCCCAAAGTTGGAGAGGGTTTAGACCTCACCCTTAAACTCCAACGAGGCCCTAACCAGGTTTCTGAGTTTCCTCATAGATACCGTGTAACCCCTCTCCCTCGAACCATCAATTATCAGGTTCCTGAAGCCGCAGTCCGGTGTGAGGATCAGGTCTCTGCCGAACCTCTCCGTAGCCCTCCTTATTATGTTTAGGATCTCATCCACCTCTTCGATTCGGGGCTTCCTCGTCGAGACGCAGCCGACAGCCATAACCTTACCGCTATCCCTGAACCTTTCGGGGTTGTAAACGTTAAAGTTTGACGGTGTGTCGTGGAACTCGTGGCTTATGAAGTCCAGCTCGGTCTTTAGGAGTATATCAGCCAATAACGGTGATATTCTACCGCAGACGTGCGTCCCCACGAAGCTATCTCCGCAAGCCCTCCTCAGCCTGTCATAAACCTCGATTATGAATTCTCCGTCATAGTTGAAGGGTATACCCCTACCGACAATAACCCCGAGTATGGGTTCATCGATCGATATGACTGGAGCTGAATCTGACATCCTCTTACAAGTCGTGGTTAGTATCTCCGTAAGCTCTCCTACCCTCTCAGCGTCCGAGATCGCCGTGTTGTAGGGGAAGAAGCCCTCCTTGATGTTTATGTATGAAGCCAACGTGAAGGGACCGGTTATGCACGCTTTCAGCTTTATCCTTCCCAGTAGCCCCCTCCCCTCAAGGTACCTTACGGTCCACAGGTACGGCTCCAGCCCGGGCGGTGACTCGGCTTCCCCTATCCTCTCATCTTCGAGCCAGTATCTACTACTCCTCTTCACTATACCCGTTCCCTGCCTGGTTAGGTCTTCCAAGAACTGTTCACCCATCTCGATGAGTTGGGGGTAGTTCGGTAGGTCTATGCCCATCCTTATCAGGTCGTCAATGCACTTAGCCCTATTCCCGGGCGAATCCTCGAGTGGGAAGCTTCCTATCGTGGAGGTTTGGATTCCACATATCCTCAGTTTGACCGCCTCCTTCTCCTCGGTAAACTTTCGGTTGGGTAGAGAAAAAGTTTTTGACCCTGCTCGTCCTCGCCGGATGGCTTCCTCCTAGTCGAAGACCTTCAATCCTCTAGACTTGAGGAAGGCCTTGACGTTCGGTCGGCTCAGAAAGCTCAGTAAGGCATAGCCTAGGATCCCCATAGTTATAAGGCTGCTCAAGGTTACGCTGATCATTGTTGCGGCCCACAGGGGCATGGCTATACCGATCTCCAAGGGCGCTATCAACCAGAGGTAGCCCCCAACTATAACGCCGACTATCACTGCGCCGACGGCGCAGGCGAGGGGCCTCCTACGCCTCAGGGTGAATATCACGTATGTCGCGACTAGGTTGGCTATCGGCCCGAAGGTCACATCTCTAGGGTCGAAGCTGCCGAAGGACATCACACCCCCGACGAGGTTCCCGATGAAACACCCGATGACCGATGCTGTTATAACTGGCCATCCGAACATAGCTGCTAGTGGTAGTAGGCAGTCCGCCACCCTGAGCTGTATGGGTCCGAAGGAGACCGAGAAGAGAAATATCACGAGCACCGCGTATAGACTTGAGAAGACCGCTATCAGCGTTAGATCCTTCACGTCCATACCATCCACCTCCCGGGGTTTATATTCATCAGCGGAACGGGGGTGGGCCTCCACCCGCCTCATGCTTTAATCAACTCTCTGGTTGATCGTATTTAAGGCTTACCCCCAAACTTCAACACTCCCTATTTTGGCCCCCAAATAAATTTTTCCTTTGGCCGCCAAATCATTCTCGACCCGGCTGAGGCTACTTTTGGGAACCTAAAATCTCAGAACCCATGGAGAAGAAAAGTTTAAATTGTTGTCTTGGCAAGGCTAAGGAATGTTAGTGTATATTAATGTTTAAATGGTGGCGCCTTGATGGAGTTCTGTCCACGGTGTGGAACCAGACTCGTACCCGAAAAGAAGAAGGGTGGGAAGAGGGTATTCCTAGTCTGCCCCAGGTGTGGCTATAGGAAGCCTATCGAGACCTTGATCCCAACCCATAAACCGGTTGAACGCGCCCTCCAAGACTCGATAGTAGTCATAGGAAAGAAGGAACAGGAGATAAGGACCCTACCCGTAATCTCGATGGAGTGCCCGAAGTGCGGGAACAACCAAGTCTACGTGTGGCAGGTCCAGACGAGGGGGGCTGATGAGTCCTCCACCCAGTTCTTCAGGTGCACAAAGTGTGGATACACATTTAGGGAGTACTCTTAAGCCTTAAGGGTACCGTCAGGTTTGTTCTCCTCCCCCGTACGGAAGGATATATAAAAGAGATATAAGGGTTAGCGTATAATTGCTTATAGGAGGTTTAGGATTGTTTAGCGTTAGGGTTGCGGATGCTAGGGCTTTTAGGGATATACTCTCAGCCATCTCAACACTCGTCGATGAGGGAACCTTCTACATAACGGAGGAGGGGATAAGGCTCAGGGCCATGGACCCCTCAAGGGTCGCAATGGTGGACTTTGCAATGAACAAATCAGCCTTCGACGAGTACGTCTCAAGCGGAGAATTGAAGATGTGCATAGACATCGGTGAGTTATTGAAGCTGCTCAGGAGGGCTGGTAGGGAGTCGGTTGAGCTATTCCTGGATGAGGAGACCGGGCAGTTGAAGGTCACGATAAGGGGTAAATACACGAGAACCTTCAGCATGCCAACCCTTGAGGCCTCAGAGGAGGAGGTTCCAACGCCGAGGATAACCTTCAACGTTAAGGCAACCCTCACGACGGATGGGCTCCACCAAGCCCTAGAGGATGTTTCCCTGGTCAGCGAGCATGTTAGGATAGAGGCCGAGGGTGATAGGATCGTGATGAACGCGAAGGGCGAGCTCATGGGCGTGAACATCGAGCTGGATAAGGGTAGTGACGCGTTGATCTCCCTTGAGGTTAAGGAGCCGTCTAGGGCTACCTTCAGCCTAAGCTACCTCTCCGAGATAGTTAAGGCTGCAGCCTCGACGTCCGATGTTGTAACTATGGAGTTCTCAACCGATATGCCGATAAGGCTTGACTTCAAACAGCAGTATGATGGGAAGCTCATCTACTACCTAGCGCCCCGCATAGAGGTTGAGTAGTTCACCACAGAACGTATAGAACCATAGAGGAGGTGAACTTGGTACTAACGACGAGTGACCTGGCTAAATACCCCTTCTTATCCGAAGCCGCCGAATACATCAGGGCTAGGATACCAGACTTAAAGATAGAAGACCTAGCTGACCCCTCCTTCGAGCCGGTCTTGGATAGGGCTGAGGAGAGGATAAGGGAGGCCCTACTGAACAACCCACCAGAGGTAACCTATAGAACCCGCAACACCGAGATAGAGATAATATCATTCCCAGTGGCCGTTATGATAGCAGCCGCAACTGGAAACGAGTACATAAAGAGGAGGTATGCCCTAGCTGAGGCTAGGAGGGCTTACACCCTCCTAAGACTCGAGGATAGGGACAAGATCCTAGATGTGGCGAGGAACTTCAACTGGAGGCTCAAACCCGTCGGGGAGGAGGACCTCCAAACCAATAGGAGCTATGACTTCAAACTCAACTTCATAGACTACCTGAGGAACGCCGGGAACTTCCACGAGAGCGAGTGGAAGCTCGTCAACAGGTTCATGCT
>QMYL01000054.1 GCA_003662645.1 Candidatus Bathyarchaeota archaeon | reverse complement strand
TTGTAGTATAAAACTTGGTTTGGGCATAGGTGTAGTTTTATGGTTGAGGAGCGGCCGAATTACGGTTCTCCAACAGCCCATATCGCTGCGAACTTTATGGTTGGGATCTTGCTCTTGACCTTAGCTTTAGTCGGCTACTTCCTTTTGAGTCCCTTACTCGTGCTGTTGCTTCTCCCCTCGGTATACTTCTTTTGGTCGGCTAGGGGCTGGGCTAGAGGAGGCCTTCTAAGGGATAAGTTGAGGATTAGGGATGACTTCATTAGTGTTGTCGGGGTTGAGGATGGGGAGAGGATCCTTGATGTGGGGACGGGCTCCGGCTTTCTCGCCATCGGGTTCGCGAAGAGGATGACTTATGGGGAGGTGGTTGGGATAGATGTCTGGATCCCCCTTGGCGGCGGGACATCCATGCGTAATGTGTTGAGGAACGCTGAGGTGGAGGGAGTCTCGGATAGGGTCTCTTTTAAGAGGGCCGATGCTAGGGATATACCATATCCAGACGATTACTTTGATAGGGTGGTTGCAAGCTTCACGATCCATATAATTAGGGGATGGGAGAAGGCTGTTGAGGAGATGGTTCGGGTTCTAAAGCCCGGTGGAGTGTTCGCTGTTCTTGAGCCGGGGAGGGGTTGGGCTGGAGGATGGAAGGTTGACCAAGACTTGAGGCGTAAACTTGAAGGTTTAGGGTTGAGGAATGTCACGTTCAAGCCTTTCACGGTATACTACCCTAAGAAGAGAGATGTCTACCTAATAATGGGGGTTAAGGGTGAATCCCAAGCTGATCGGCTATCACCATCATTAAGCCTATGACCGTCTCCTATACGCGGCGTTATACAATACAGAAGACATCCCGCTAAGCCCTCAGAATACATCCCTCAAGAGCCCTCTAAGCATGCTCCTCCCTTCCTCCATTATGAAAGACGGCAGGAACCACTCAACCTTAAGCCTCCTTCTTTCAGCGGTCATGTATATACCCCTCACCGGGTCGTATCCCATCTTCTTGTAAGTCTCCCAGTGGATTAATATGCCCCTCTCATGCCATCTGGGTATGTCACTCAGGTTTAGATCTATACCGTATCTTTTGATGAGCTCCATGAGTCGGCTCAGCTTAACGTCCTTTAACCTTTGGGCGGCCTCCTGGGGGGTTAAGCCCGCCTTCCTGATGAGGGCTTGGTATGCATAGGAGTTGTAACAGTTTCTGTACGCTTCGCTCTGCCTCCACGTGAGGTAGTTAACCGCCTCCTCCGGGTTCTTCATCGGTATTATCCGGCAGTCGAGGGATAGAGCCGGTACGTCTCTATCCGGAAGCCTCTTGGTTAAGGCCTTGTGTAGACCGCTTGATGTAAACCCGGCTAGGATCGAGTCTATCTTCTCAACCCTCAAACCGAATAAGTTGGTTTTTGGGAATAGTATACTTATCTCATCTGAGAAGAGGTAGGCCAGAGCTGGATTGAACAATCTGAAGATGTTCTTTACCGCCTCGATCATGCACTCGGCCAAGAGTCTATCGAAGGGCTTCTTCAGCTTCAGCTTCTCGGTTAGGGAGTGGAACCTCCAGCCGTCAAGCCTGACGAAGAACGGTGCAGCTGGAACCCTAACGTCAGTGTACGCCTCCTTACACTTGAGCTTATTGTACATCTCGGTTGTCACCTACATCCCAAACAGAGAGGTGTGGAGCTATCACAAATATAAACTGGTCTTACCAATATTCTATCGCCTATCATTGATTAATGAACTGTATGGAAGCCTCAGCCTTGGAGCCCTTAAAGTTGATAGAGAGAGTTGCGGGTAAGATAGCCCCCGGGAGGACTCCCTCCTTCATAGAGGCGCACATACTAAAGGCTCTGGAGGTTATAGGTGAGGAAGGTTCGGTTGGCAGGATACGCCTCTCGAGGATTCTGGGGTTGGGTGAGGGCACCATAAGAACGCTCATCAGACACCTGAAGAGGGAGGGTTTAATCGAGGTATCAAGGTCCGGCATCACCCTGTCAGAGCTGGGGAGGAGCATACTCGCAGATGTGACGGACAGGATAAGCGGTGCTGTGAGCGTACCAGAGAGCCCTCTAACGGTTGGACCGCACAATGTGGCTGTCCTTGTTAGGGGCTCCTCAGCCAACGTCAGGTATGGGGTTGAACAGAGGGATGCAGCCATCAAGGCTGGAGCCCTCGGGGCGACTACACTGCTATTCAAGGGTGGTAGACTCACCATACCCGGTTTGGCCGATGACATTCTGGAGAATTCTGAGGTCAAAGCTGTGTGTAGAACCTTGATAATTGAGCTTAACCCGTCCGAGGATGATGTGATAATAATTGGGAGCGCGATGGATGAGAGGACAGCTGAGGTTGGAGCCAAGACGGCGGCGATAGAGCTCTTGAAAGGTTGAATGGATTCTTGGTATCGGGAGGGATCTTGGGCTTGGTGGAAGACAGACCAACGGTAGGTGTAACGATAGGAGATCCAGCTGGAATCGGACCGGAGGTATCAGTAAAATCCCTAATGAGGAATGAGATATACACGCTCTGTAAGCCGGTCTTGATAGGGGACTTAAACCTACTAGAGAAGACGGCTGATCGTTTAGGTTTAAAGGTTGAATTTAAGGCTCTGAGTTCTCCCAGAAGCGCCCAAGGAAGGTTCAGGGTGATCGAGGTTATAGACTTAAAGAATGTGGACTTGGACAATTTAAGGATTGGGGAGGTCTCCGCGGAGGCTGGCAGGGCATCACTCGACTACATAGAGCAAGCTGTAAAGTACGCACTAAGGGGTGAACTCGACGCTATAGTGACGGCCCCAATAAGTAAGAGGGCCATACGCTTGGCTGGATGTAAATACATAGGCCACACCGAGCTCATCGGAGCCTTAGCTGGAGTTGAGGAACCGTTGACGATGTTCTGGGTTCAAGGCGTCAGGATATTCTTCCTGACGAGGCACCTTCCACTGATCGAGGCCATACGGGCTGTGAAGAAAGGTAGGATCGTAAATATCGTTTTGAGGATAAATCGTGAAATGCGGAGGATGGGAATTGAGAGGCCGCGCATCGCTGTGGCCGCCCTAAACCCCCACGCCAGCGATGGAGGCTTGATCGGTGATGAGGAGGAGAAGGAGATAAAGCCTGCGGTTAGTGAGTTGAGGGGTATGGGCATCGATGTTTACGGTCCAATACCGGCTGATTCAGTCTTCCATCAAGCCCTGGAGGGAAGGTATGACGCCGTTCTCTCGCTCTACCATGACCAGGGGCATATAGCAGCAAAGACACGCGACTTCTACGGGACCGTCTCGGTTACTCTAGGCCTCCCCTTCGTTAGGACATCGGTTGATCATGGAACGGCCTTCGATATAGCTGGCAGGGGCATTGCGAACCCTAGAAGCATGGAGGAGGCCATCAAACTGGCCGCTGAACTCGCATTGAAGGTTAGGAGCACCACGTCATAAGGCTTATATCATTACTGGAGAGATGAACGGTTGGGGGGTTCCTTATGATTGGGTATTCGAGTTTGGCATCCCTTCCCCGCCTGAGGGATTATACAAGCCATAGGGTCTCGAGCTATGATAGGACTGGTGGAAACCGCGACTTCTTCAGGATAGGTGGGGGTGAGAGGAGAACCCTAGCGGAGGTAGAGGGTCCGGGATGCATAAAGCACATCTGGATGACCCTGGGGATACCGAGGGAGGATTATCTGCGTCGTATAGTCCTACGCATATACTGGGATGAGTGCGGAGAGCCGAGCGTTGAGTGTCCGATAGGTGACTTCTTCGGTATGGGACACGGGATCCGGAAGAACTTCATATCCCTCCCGCTCCAGATGAGCCCACAGAGTGGTAAAGGCTTCAACTCGTGGTGGCCGATGCCCTTTAAGGAGAGAGCTCTCATAGAGGTTGAGAATGAGGGTGAGGAGGCTTACAACCACTACTTCCACATCGATTATGAGAGGTACAGATCGGAGGATGCCGTTGAAGGACTCGCCTACTTCCATGTCCAGTGGAGGCGTGAGGCCGACACTAAGGGATGGGCCTACCTAGACCGCCTGGACTGGGATTCCATGGAGAAGGATCCACGCTACTACAACAGGGATGGGAAAGGAAACTACATTATCCTCGAGGCCTATGGAAACGGGATCTACTGCGGTGCACACCTCGACATAGACTGCTTCCACAGGAACCCGAACGACTGGTACGGCGAGGGCGACGACATGATCTTCATAGATGGGGAGAGGTGGCCACCATCGATACATGGAACTGGAACCGAGGACTGGTTCAACTGCGCCTATGGCCCGAGGGAGGAGTACAACGCCCCCTACCATGGGGTCATACTATACAGCGGGACAAAGGACTGGCCCTGGAAGGGTAAGCAGACGGTCTACCGCTACTACATAGAGGACCCGATAAGGTTCCATAAGAGCATACTCGTCACGATAGAGCATGGGCATGCGAATAGGCTCAGCAACGACTACTCGAGTACGGCGTACTATTACCTCTCAGAACCTAAAAGGGGCGGGCCGGAGCTTCCACCAGTTGAGGAGAGGCTTCCAAGACCGAACGAGGAGCTGTACACACCAAAGAAGTGAGTTCAATCCTCCCATCCGCAGAGCTTCATCAGCAACGAGACGAAGTATTTGAAGTTCTCTAGGGATATGTCCGGTGGAACGGCATGATCTACTCCTGGGAAGTAGCCCTTCCTCTCCACGAGGGGTGGAACCCTATACATGAGCTCCCTCTCTATCGCTTCCTTACCTTTGGCGAGCTCCCTCTTGTCTATTCCACCCATCAGTATTAGGTTTGGATATTGCCTCCCGAGTTTTACCACATCCATATCTGCGGCTACCTCGCAGGGCGTTATCCCGTTTATCCCGAGCTCGAGCCATACCGGTATGAGCGGTTCAACGTTCCCGTCGCTGTCGATCAGTATCACCTTTATCCCGTGGTCGTTGAAGAACTTGACGAGCTCCCTATAGGCTTCACCCATAAACTTCTTCACGGCCTCTGGCCCAATCATCGGCCCCTTCTTGTAGCCCATATCCTCGTTTAGGATCACATATTCTCCCCCTATGTCATCTAGGGCTCTATGTAGGGTCTCTATGTGGAACTCGGCGCAGAAGTCCATTATCTCCTTTATGAGTTCGGGTTCTCTATAGATCCCGGTTGCTATCCCCTTCAAACCAACCATATCCCTGGTCCACCAGAAGGGGCCCCTAATCAAGATGCAAAGCGGGAAGTCCCTTTTCTTGTAGGCCTTGGCTATCCTATCCCAGTTCTTCGGGTATCTGCGTGGGTCTCTTGGGTTATACCTCTTCTTAATCTCCTCGAAATCCTTCCAATTCTTGACCGGGAAATCCATGAAGACCCTGGTTGCGAAGCCACTCCATCCGTGCTTCCAGTCGTCTTGGAAGCCGAGTTGGGTTACGCCCAGGCTATCGACCCAGATACGGTACCTCTCATCCTCGTGTAGTATCTTGTACTCGAAGGGTGGTATGGGGCCCAGGTTGACGGCGTGCTGGCTTGGACTCCACTCAAAACCCTCACTTGGATATGAGGTTATACCCCTCGTTCCAAGGGTGCACTCTCTTATCTTTAAGTAGTCTATCACGTTTACACCTTCCGGTAGCCCCTGCTTCACCCAGCTCCTCTTTGTAGCTGGTCTAACATCGCCTACGTTGAGCGGTATCTTGTCTGGGTTCCCGAAGAGGGCTACCTCGAGGAATCTCTCCCTTTGGTTCATACTTTAAGGTTAAAGGATTATTGATCGACTTAAAGTTTTTGGCTTCCAGCTCTATTGGAACTTACCCCTCGCCGTTATCTCCATACATCCTCGACCCTTTCACCCTTCACGACATAAATCTATCATGGAGGTTTATGGTTGTGCATCCATGGGTCAGTATCAGCTCTATCTTGCCGTCCACATGTCATAAACATACTGATTGATCACGGAAATGCACAAGAGAGTGGCATAACGACACGATGCTACCAATCGAAGCAACCCTATTGAACGCAACGATGAGTAGCTGAAGTTGAATACATGGAATATCCATACGGAGCCTTTTTATAACAGCAATAAACGGTATCAGCGGAAGCCAAAACCAATACTAGACCCAGCATATATGGACCCAACAACACAAGAATGGATGTGGAGGCCAAAAGGAGCAGACTCATACACACTCCACCACGGAGACGCTGTCGAATGGATCCTACAACTGTTAAGAATAAGCAAAAGAGTATAAGAGATAGTTAGGCGGGCAAGATACCTAATTTGAAACCGACACCTCCATTTGCACATATGCTTAGTAGGATGGATGTGCCACAAATCCAGCTGCCACCAACGGTAGCTCAGAGGTCTACCAAGCTGAGCTACCGCCCGACAATACTTTCAAGAATATAATAAGCCGATACATCTTCTGTTCAAGAATTAGACGATGAACCGCAATAAAGGTTAAATCGTCCCCTGAAAATCATTAAATAGAGCTACACACCGGAAGGTTGGGCCGGTAGTTCAGTCTGGAATGAATGCCGCCCTCGCACGGCGGAGGTCGCGGGTTCAAATCCCGCCCGGTCCACCACCTCTGGCCGAAAGAAGCCCATTCTAATTGTGGAGCAGTGCTCCACAATTAGAA
>QMYL01000053.1 GCA_003662645.1 Candidatus Bathyarchaeota archaeon | reverse complement strand
GAAGAAGAGACCTAGAGAACCCCATCTGAGGAGACTGGTCGACGAATTGAGGGAGAAGTTGAGGAGGGAGAGGGAGAGAACCAGACGCCTTAGAGAACTCAACAAGAAAATGGAGAGGGAGATAGAATCCCTCCAGAATGAGGTGACGAGGCTGCGGAGGAAACTCGAGGAGTTGAAGGATGAGGAAGCAAGGGAGATCCGAAAAGAACGCACGTACCAGAGGCTCCAAGATGAGACCCAAAACCTTAGAGATAGACTAAAGAAGGTCACAGCTGAACTTGAAGCTTACAGAGAGAGGTTCAACGCCTTGAAGAGACCGAGAGAGCTGGAGTCTAGAGGTGAGATGATCCCGCTCAAACCGGTGGAGAGGTTCACGAGAAGCGGACTGGAGAGATCCTTCAAGCTCTACCATGTGAGGGTAGGAGACCACATCCTACTTCTAGATGGGAGCGGAGGAGGATCATCAACGGCGGAGACGCTGGCCAAGAGAGGCGTGAAGGTTGTACTGACTCGAACACCTATGGCGCATCAGGCCGTCGAGGTCTTCTCGAAGTATGGTATACCCACGATCAAGATTAAGGATGGAGATATAGAATGGATTGAGGGTCTTCCCTACATCAAGTCTACGATTCTCAGAAAGCTGCTGGAGGCGTCGAGGGAGGAGGAGAGCGAGAGGGCGATTAAGGAGATAAGCCTAATCCTTGAGGAGCACAGAAGAGAGTTGAGATACAGAACTGAGGGAGGTCCTTCAGCCTCCTAGAAGCTCCCTATTCTTTTTGTATGTTGCGTCCAGTATGATGTATAGAATGTTGTTCCCCCTGACTAGGATCTGTCCATAGTTTGCGATCAACTGTCCATTATGATGTTCGGAGGCCTTATCGAGGATTATGTTCATGTAATTGTCACAGTGTATCATCGTTCCCTTGTATTCAACTCCGTTCTTCAATGTTATCTCAATGTAGGCGTTCAACTGTCTCGCTAGTACGTTGAGAGGTTTCTTACTCGGCTCCATATTGACTACCGCCGGTATAACTGATCTGCTCTACGTTTGTATTCATTTTTAACTTAAAGCCTATAAAAGTTTTATTTAAAGATTGTTGGGGTCCCGTCGGTGTCACATTACGCCATTAGGATACTTTATAAGATAAAGGTTCCGTTATTTTATGGATAGTGAAGGTCATGGTCATCTCGAGACCGGTCATCTCCTTCTCGATAACAACCGAGGTTACACCAGCGCACTATAGTGAGCTACTCCTCTTCATATACCAGAACTATCTGATCCCATTCGCGGGCGTCTTCTCGAACGTGAGGAGGTGGATAACCGACCGAGGGGAGGTCCTAGCCTTCACCTTCATAGATACGGAGGGAAGGTGGCACGTAGACATCGAGGTTGAGACGGGAAATCCCATCGAGATCAGGATGACCCCGAGCGACCCGAACGTGCCGAGATCAATTCTATACAGGATCAGGGAAGACTTGATAATTACTATCCAACTCTTCGAGGAGGAGGTTAGGAGGAGAACCATCTACTTCGCGTGGGTTAAGGGCGGAAGCGTGATCCCGGCTAGAGCCCTCCACAAGAAGAAGAGGATAATCAGCCAGATCTTCTTCGGCAACATGTTCCTCCTCCTCATGCTATTCCTAGTTCTCAGCTACATGGTATTCCTAGTCTTCCAGTTCTACACCCCAATCATACTCGTCTCATCCCAGCTCGTCATAATCCTACTGGCGGACAAGATAATGGCCAGGATAGGAGACTGGTCCATAACCCCGGAGAACCCGGAGGTTTACATACTACAATACCACGTGCCACGCGAGAGGTTTGTGATGTTCCAGAGAACCTACACACGGGATATGCTCCTCCAGATGAAGAGGGATATCTACGACAGAACCTTGGCTGTGGGGAGACCGATAAGTTACGAGGACGTCCGCGAGGTCTTCGAGAGTTACGGGATACACTGTGAGCCCGAGGAGCTCTCAGTAAAGAGCATAAACCTTCATGAACTCGTGAAGGAAGCCGCTAGGAGGTTCAACCTGCCGGTTCCGAAGGTAGCCCTCTCAAATGTGATCATACCGAACGCAGCTGCCACTGGCCCATCACCGAGGAGAGGGCTGATAATAATAACAACGGGGCTCTTAATCCAACTTGAGGAGGAGGAGATATTCAGCGTAATCTGCCACGAGTTCAGCCACTTGAAGGGTAGAGACCCCCTGGCCCTATTCACACTCGTCTCAACCGAGTATCTACTTAGAGTTTACGTCCTCTGGCCTCACATCTTCTACTTTGGGTTGATGTACTTAATCTCAGTCATGGCCTTTCTATACTTCATAGCCAAATTCTTCGAGGCTAGAGCCGACCTAGAAGCAGCCATGAAGGTTGGGAGGACTGACACCTTAGCTATAGCTTTAAGGAAGATAGGCTTCCGTAAGCTACAGTTTGAGAGAACCCCCTCGAACCTCATCAGTAGCTGGCTGGGTATGGACCCCCACCCACCAATCTCCTTCAGGATCGCCAGGCTTGAGAGCATCAGCAACCTCTCTGAGGTTAAGCATCCCTTCCTGAGGTCTATGGTGGACTGTGTACACGGCCTATTGGCGGCTCTGAGGATATAAGTTGAATAGCCCTTTCTATAGGATCTTGCCTAAAACATCCTCCGGTTTGAAGACCTCTTGAGACCTGACCGAGGCCTCCTCAACGTAGAGTTGCACAGCATACCTTAGGGCGTTCTCACTCATCAATATGTGGTCCTTATCCTCACGGAAGTATTCCATCAGTGAAGCCGCCGATGCGAACCTGACAGCCCTATCCTCAAGTCTGGCTGAGAACCTGACGACCTTCTCAGGTATCTCGTCGAGTATCGCTCTCCTCGCCTTGCTTATCATGTCGTGGGTTAAGGGTGTTATCATCACGGGTTTGTGTGGGAACCTATCCCTGACGAGTGGATGTCTGGTCTCGATCGCGTAAACTAGGGTTAGGTGGTCCCGGATCATCTGGGCCCCCTTCCCTATATTTATCTCACCCATAGCCATCCTCATCTGGCTCTTAGCTATCTCTAAGAACCTCTCCTTCGTTAACCTATGCAGGCGGCAGAGCATCCTATCTTCTATGGCGCTGAAGTTTGGATCTTGAACTGTAACTGCATAACCCCTCCTATGGACGGATACATTATAGTTTACGGAGAAGAAGGATGTGAAGCGGTATGGGCCTATAACCTCCCTATGAGTCTCGTATTTTATGACCCCCTGCTCCATGGCTATCTTCAGAGGTTCAACCATACCCTTATACCGGAAGAAGTCGTTGAACTCTGGAACTATGAAGTTGAAGGTCCTTCCAGCGTAGGCTTGACCTATCCTTATGAAACGGGCAGGTGTCATCCCACCGCAGTATCGGTTCCTGCCTGGAAGCCCGTGGGGAGGAACCTTAGCGCCGGGATTGCCGAGTATCATATCCCTCGTTGAGAAGCTCTTTCCAGTCCCAGGTTCACCGAACAAAGCCAGAGACCATCCGGTCTTCCTCCCAGTCCTCCCATGCGGATGGACTATATCAACATTCGCCAAACCGTACTGTTGCGTTATGCTCAACAGGCTGTCAAAGTATAATATGGGCCCAAAGAGCTCCTTTAAGTAGTTAGCCAGGGATATTATGCTGAAACTCCTACCGAACTCTATAACCCTCTCCAGGCGGTGTTTAAGTAGGTCGTTCAGATACTCATCGAACTCCCTATCCATCCCCTCGATCCTTCTACGTTCCTCCTCAAGGTAATCAACCTCACCGGGTTTGGTTACCGTCATGGCGGTTACCACCGCGGGTCCCTTCGAGGGTATGGGCTTCGGCTTCATCCCCAACTCAAACTGGACGAGTGGTATAACCTCCTCCGGGATGGCCCACTCCCTATAGTCTCCATCCCTGTAGGACTCAACTATAACTCCTGACTGCGCCAGTTCCTCGAGGATCCTCCCAAGTTCAACCTCACCCTTGACGCTCCGTTTCAGGTCTTCTAGGTTCACACCCATCTTGGCCTTCGCCATAACCCCGAGTATGGACTTGACCCCCCTGCCATATCTAGTCTTAATCCATTCGATCCTTTCTTGTAAATCCTCCCATGAACCCTTGAGGGTTAACTCTCCGCCCTCTAGGGTGTAGTATCTACCCTTAAACGTGGCCCAGCTCCTGGGTTTATGCTCCCTGAATATCGCCTTGAGTGTTTCGTCGTCTATCCTCGACGCTATCTGGCGTGAAGCCTCCTCCTCTTCGATCTCCCATCCTGAGAGAAACTCGTCGAAGTATGGTACCCCAAGGCTTCTCCCTATCTCATAGAGAACAACCCTCGGGAACGCCCTCTTCAGGAGTTCAGCCCTCTCCACAATACGATCGTCCGTTATCATCCCGGCTCCTTCAAATAACCATCGTTAAAGTGGAGGTTCTTAATCTCCTAATGATTACTCTGTGAGGTATGCTTTAAACTTAACGGAGGCCCGAGGGGATGAGTTATACATACCTCTCTATGGTCGTGTTGATCTCCCTATCGGTTATCCAGCCTTCATTCCTCAACATCTCTAAGCCCTTAGTAATGTCCTGCCTGAATATGTCAGATTCTAGGAGGTTATGCTCAATCCCGCATCTACGGGATGCCTCTCTTAAGGGTTGGCTGCTCTCTAGAGCCTTACTGAATCTTTCAAAGAGCTCTCTATCCAGAACCTCGGAGACTGGGTGGATGAGCTTTGTAATCCTAGACTCCAAAGTGAAGGATAGGAGGGCTCTACTGATCCTCTTAGCGAAGCCCCTAACCCCCTCAACCACCATCGGAGGGTATACCTCGTACCTCTCACCCTTCTGGCTTTTATATTGAACCAGATAGAAAGGTAACCTAATACCGACCGGTTCCCTTATCCTCCACGGCATAATCTTGGCATCTATGACCTTTATATCCCGGTTCACCCTCTCCATAAGCCCCCTTATCTGCGAGTTTATCTCCCTCGCCGACTCCTCCAGCTTCCTGATCTCCTCCAGCTTCTCATCTACCAGCCTCCTCATAGACGCCTCAGCCCTCCTCAGCTTCAGAGCCTCCTGCTCTATGGCCCCTTGATATCTCCTCTCTACGGCTTGTATTCTCCTCTCAGCTTCCAAGCGGATCTTCCTGATTGTTCTTCTGACATCTTCAAGCTCTTCCCTCAGGGAGGATATCCTACTCTTATACTCAGTTATCTTGGCGTTTAGGTAGCTCTCCCTCTTCGTCCTCCTCCTCTTTAGGCTTCTCCTACTCCTCACATACCTACCCAGGGACTCCTCAGCCCTCCGGATCGCCCTCTCAAGCCTCTCCTCCTCCCTCAAGAGGCTCTTAAGCCTCCTCTCACTCCTGCTCTTTATCTTCCTGATCTCGTTCTCCCTCTCTTTGGTTAACTCCTTCACTCTTCTCTTAACCTGGACCTTTAGCTGGTCAATCCTGGGCTTATACGAATCCTCTATCTGGCTTATCTCCCTCCTTAACTTCCCTTTATGGTGTTCCTTCTCCTCTTCTAGGACTTTCGCTGCATATTTCAACGCTGCGATGTTCGATTGGGTTCTTCTCCAAACATCCGTGAGGGTCTCAACCTTCTTTATGGCTTCGTTGACGTCTATCATAGGAGGGATTGGGATGACATCTGCCTCCTTCTCTCCGGTTCTTGACCAACGCCTCATAACGTTGATTCCATGTTTTATGATTGAGGCCATCTCGCTCAGAACCCTCTCACCTATTATGGCCTCCAGTTTAACCTCAAGACTCGGAGTGAACTCACCGAAAGTCCGTTTGTGCCGCTCTAAAGCCTTAAAGTAACCGCTCAGACTGGTTCTATTACCTTTAAGGTCCTCCGTGAAGACCCCAACATCCGGGATCCTCGTGTAGACCGCCTTAGATGACACCAAGTCTAGGCCATCAACGATTACGCATCTGCCATCCCAAGGGATAGCCCATAATGGGTAGCCCAACTTCGAGATGAAACCGATATCCTCAGGTTTGCTCATGAAGATCGCGGGTTTCCTCCTCCTTGAGTCAGCCAAGAGTAGGAGGGCGGCCTCCTCCATCTCTCTCGTGAAAGGTCTCTCCCTCTCCGGATCCTCAAATATGTATGGTAGGTTCAGAAACCTCGCCATATAACCCCCATCAATACTTGATAGGACCTTCTAGCCTATAAAATGAACGTAGATGTCTCGGGTGTTTTAAAAAATAAGAAGGATTGGGCATAACATTAGAAGAGGTGTGAAAAGGATCTATCGACAGCCTCGGCGTCAAGCTTCTCGTAGGCCTCTATACTCCCGATATCATACCAGTAGGCATCCGTTATGTATCCGTAAGCTCCACCAGCCCTAACCATGTAGGGGACGACGTCGCCCATTATGTCCAGCTCATTCCTGCCCTCCATCAGTCTTTCGATATCCCGTAACGCCCTCCCCTCAAGGGCTAGGATACCTATACTCACGGGTTTGTCCAGTTTGGGTTTCTCCTTGAACCTTACTATTCTCCCATCATCCCCCAACTGTGCCACGCCAACCCTTATTATGAAGCTTAGAGCCAATGCCACCGTGATGAGGGCATCCTTCTCCCTGTGATAACCTATCAAACCTCCAAGGTCTATGTTGCTCAATATATCGCCATAATAGATGAGTAGGGTCTCGTCGGCTCCCACGGCTCCCTTCCTGT
>QMYL01000052.1 GCA_003662645.1 Candidatus Bathyarchaeota archaeon | reverse complement strand
TCTCGACTGATCGTTCTTTCTCCACCTTCTACAACACCTTCTCTATCCAGCATTCACTTCTTCTTTGATAACCACCACTTCAGATATTCCTTACGCAGCCTCTCCCTACGCTCCTCTTCCGATTCAACCCTCTCCCTTAACCTACTCCTCATCTCGATGAGCTCTTGGTATGTTAGGGTTAATCCGCAACTCTTGCAAACGTAATGCTTTGTGGTGGATAGGTACCTCAACTCTCCTCCACATTCGGGGCAGTACGGCATAACCAATCCTTCCATACCCAGACTCTAAACCATTTTATGCACCTAAAATATAGTCGGGTTCTCAGAGAAATACCTTTTGTTAAGACATATTGATGCAATTAGGCCATCAAGGCTAACTAAACGGATGAATGAGCCTAGACTTATATAACCGCAACCTGAATGGTTTAGACTAGATGTTCGAATTGATTTACACGCTTTTATTTTTACAATGAGTGTCTCTGTCATATATCATCATTCCCAAACCGTTTTAATCCTTCTAAGGGCTTTCAATTCCGTAAAGGCATCTCTGAAAACTAGAATCCGAAGAGTTTAATCGTCCTTCAAGCTGAGAGTAACTCGTAGATTGAAGGTATCGAGATGTAAAGCCGAATGTACGCAGCCAACACCAATATTATGAGTGATGTAATAATCATATAGTAGTCGGATCTCTTCATCTTGAGAACGTAAAGGTTCGTCCTCTTGGGTGATGCGCCCCAAGCCCTGGACTCCATAGCCTCGGCCAGTTCAAGACTCCTACGTATGGAGTTGACGAGCAAGGGTATCAAGACCGGAACATAATTCTTAACTCTTCTTATAAAGTTTCCACGCTCAAGCTCAAGTCCTCTAGCCTTCTGAGCGTCTATTATCGTCTGGGCTTCCTCCGCCATTACTGGGACAAACCGGATGGCCGTTGTGAAGGCGAAGCATAGGTCGAAGGGTACGCCGCTCTGTTCAAGGGCCAAACCTAGGTGATCTGGTGACGTGGTGAGGAAGAATATCGAGAAGGACTCCACCAGAACCATAAACCGGAAGGTCATGGCCAGTGAACGTTCGATTATCGATGGTATGGAACCGTAACCTCCGCCGCTATAGAGGTATAGTGAGAGCATATTCGTGGCGAAGATTATAACAGCGAAGAGTGATGAACCCCTCATCGAGCGCATACACTCCCTCTTAACGCCTGCAACTAGAATCAGCGGCATCTGTGCCACGAACAGAACCAAGAGTGGAAGTAACTGGTCGAATAGGACCGCGGCCGCGAAGATTACGAGGACATATAGGAACTTAACCCTGGGGTCCATATCATGTATGGGTGAGGATACCCTCCTAAACCTGAACCCATCGAACATGTTCATCCTTGATCCCTCAGCATGGCCGTGAGGATCCTACCAGCCTCATAGACGTCTATAACCCTAGCTAGCCTCCCTGACTGTTCCATACCTCTTAATCCGAGGAGTATCCGCGTCGTCTCTGGGAGGATGAGTGAGGCCTTACTTACAAGGTTTGGGTTTGTCAAGATCTCATGAGGGTCTCCATCGGCAATAACCCTGCCTTCGGCCATTAGTATAACCCTAGGCTTACACTCAGCCACAAACTCTATGTCATGCGTTACGATTATAACGGTCTTCCCTTGCGCGTTCAGTTGGACTATGAAGTTCCTCAGCCTCTCCTTCTGCTCGTAATCCTGCCCTATGGTAGGTTCGTCCAGTATCAGTATCTTAGGGTCCCATGCTAAGACGGACGCTAAAGCGACCCTCTTCCTCTCGCCGCCGCTCAACATGAAAGGTGATATGTTGCGGTACCTCGTCAGATCTAGCAGGTTTAGCGCCCAATCGACCCTATCCTTTATTGCATCCTCATCAAAGCCAAAGTTCTTTAGGGCAAAGGAGATCTCATCCTCAACGGTCTCGCAGAAGAGCTGGTGGTCTGGGTTCTGGAAGACGAAGCCCACCTTTCTGGCGAGTTCAGCTACGCTGGCCTTTGTGGTATCAACCCCGTCAATCTTGACTGAACCCTTAGTTGGTTTCAACAGTCCATTAAAGTGTTTGACTAGGGTTGTCTTTCCAGCGCCGTTCTGACCCATTATGGCCACAAATTCTCCATCCCGTATCGTTAGGGTTATCCCCCTCAAGGCTTCAACTCCACTGGGATAGGTGAAGTATAGGTCTTCAACCTCTATCATGGGTTAGAGCCTCCCTTATCATCTGCGAGGCTTCCTCGGCGGTTATTGGCACCCGGCCTAATTCTATACCGTTCTCCCTAAGGAGCTTGTAGAGCATCGTTGCCTTCGGTATGCCAACTCCAACAAGCTGGGCCTCATCGGAAATGAATACATCCCTCGGCCTCCCATTCAAGACTACCCTCCCCTCATTCATTATTATAACCCGATCTGCATATTTCGATGCTAAGTCAAGCCTATGCTCAACTAGGATGATCGTTATGCCCAGCCTCTTATTCAGCCGATCTATAACCTCGAATATTTTCTGCGCACCTAATGGGTCGAGGAATGATGTCGGTTCATCGAGTACAATAACCTCCGGCCTCATAGCCAGAATGGAGGCTATCGCTACCCTTTGCTGCTGGCCACCAGACAGCTCATATGGGGCCCTATCCTTCAAATCGTATATACCTGTAACCTTCAAGGCCCAGTCAACCCTCTCCCTTATCTCATCCCTAGGCAGGCCGAGGTTCTCAAGTCCGAAGGCTACATCCTTCTCAACCGAGAGGGCGAAGAGTTGGTTCTCAGGGTTCTGAAAGACGAGGCCGACGTGCTGTGCGAGTTCGTGGATCGGATGGTCAGGAACCCTCAGACCCGCAACCATTATCTCTCCCTCAAGTTTTCCGCTATAGAAGTGGGGTATCAACCCGTTGAAGCATCTACATAGGGTTGTCTTCCCACATCCGCTTGGGCCCGTCAGTAATACGAACTCCCCCTTGTCTATGGTGATGGACACGTCTCTGAAGGCAGGCTTAGAGCTTATAGGGTAGGTATACGTCAGATCTTCAGTCCTTATTATCTCCAAGTCCCAGACTCCACCCTAAGTCCAGCCGTAACCTTATAGTAGACTGCTCCACCGTGGGGCCATTTTTCTGAAGATAAGAGAAACACGGACTTTATAAAGTTGATGTGTATAGAGTCTAAACAAATATGTAAGGTAGCATCTCCATATACGCCTAAACGTTTTCCCGATTAAGATGTTTTTTATCTCGTTTACTTCTCTCTATGAAAGATAGAACCTCAAATATAATCCTTGCAGCCTGTACGGCCGTTACCCCCATATCATAGGCGGGAGCAACCTCAACAAGGTCCAAGGCGGTTACACGATTGTCGCATATACCGGAAAGAACTTCAAGGAGCATATTTATGGGCAAGCCGTCCGGCTCTGGATTTTGGACTGCTGGTGCAAAGGCGGGATCTAAGACGTCCATGTCAATCGTTAAATAGACGGCGTCCGCTTCATCCGTGAGCCGATTTATCCTCTCAACCGTATTCTCAACGCCATTCTTTAGGATCTCCCTCGAGGTGATGAACCTAATCCCTCTTCTCTCTGCGTACTCAACCTCCTCTCTGCAAACAGCCCTAGTCCCAATCTCAACCAGCTTGTAACCCGTCTCCTCAAGAACTCTCCTCATAAAGGCTGCATGACATAGCCTTTCACCGAGGTACTCCTCCCTGAGGTCTAGATGGGCGTCGAAGTTCACAACGGTTATGCCATCCACCGATGGGTTAAGCCCCTTTAAAGCCCTAAGGGCGCCTAGGGTTATCGTGTGTTCCCCACCGATCAAGACCGGAACTTTCCTCGACTTAAAGATTTCAGCCAGAACGAGCTCAACCCTCCTTAAAGTCTCCTTAACACTCCCCGAGATATGTAAGTCGCCCAAGTCATGTATCTTCAGGTCTTCCAGGTCTATGTTGGCTCTGAGACTGTAGGTTTCTATATTTAGTGACGCCTCTCTGATTGCTGCGGGTGCGAACCTCGCCCCGACGCGGTAGGTGCTCGTTGCGTCGAACGGGACACCCAAGATCACGTAGTCTGCCTCTTTAAAGTCTTTCTGGATGCCGCCGAAGATATTGGTGGGAGAGACGAATAATTCGCGGTAACTTATCCTCCTCAATCCTCCTCTAGAGGCTCCTTATTAGGGTTTATCCTAAATATTTTTTTACTTGTTCATATATGCGGTATTATTGTTAATCCGGTCTGGGGGCTGGTTGAGTTCAAGTCCATCTTTAAGTCTGAGTCCTTCGGTGTCTCATTCTTCTCGATCTTCTACTTGATATCCGGGATAGCCATGCTCCTCACACTAGCGCAATTAGATTATAACCTCGTACACATAAGCTTCCTGGGGGTTCTAAGTATAGTGGCATCTTATGGCTTGAACAAGATGAGGAGATGGTCCATATTCCTCGTAGCCTTAATCTCCGTCTCAGGTGTAACCCTCGGCGTAACGGTCCTGTACGCATCGCTACAGATGTTCAGCCTAAACATATACGTGGTAGTCCTTCAACTCCTAATGGTCACCTACATCATACTCTTAACTGCTTCATTCATCTATGTCCTAGCAAAGAGAGGAAAGTTCAAGTAAAGGGAGACCGCATAAAACTTAAAAGATTAACCCTCAGAGATAAACCTAGACTTGGAGTTAAAGATTAACCAGTGAAGGAACAGATGTTCTCGACACTACAGATCTTGATCCTCCTCGGATGGTTGCTCACAGCTATAACCGTGTCAATCTTCGGGCTGAACTCCTACATCCTCCTATGGTTCAGCCGTCGGAAGAGCAATAACCAAACTACCAAACGCGTCGACAAACCAGTAGAGTGGCCCCTCGTAACAATACAGATACCAACATACAACGAGGGCACCGTAGTAGAAAGGACACTAAAGGACTGCCTGAATATGGACTACCCGAAGGATAAGTTGGAGATAATCGTTGTTGATGACTCAACGGATGAGACAACCCAGCTACTGAGGGAGTTCGAGGGGAGACATCAACAGTCCGTTAGAGTCATCCATAGGCTGGGTAGGGAGGGCTATAAAGCGGGCGCCCTAAATGAAGCGATGAAACACTCGAAAGGGGAGCTCTTCCTAATCCTTGACGCCGATACATCTCCTTCAAGAAGCTTCCTAAAAGAGGCGATCCCATACCTCCTAGCCGATGAGAAGCTCGGCTTCATCCAAGGTAAGATTGAATACATAAACACCGAGAAGTCATGGCTGGCTGGTTCCATAGCGCTAGCCAACGACTGGTATAGAGTCTTCACTCAATCAGCCCTCTCCAAAGGCGGGATGCTCCTGAGCTTTCTCGGACATGCGGGGATATTCCGTAGGTCGGCGATTGAAGATGCGGGTGGATGGGAGAGCGATACGTTAACCGAAGATATGGATCTCTCCTACCGAGCGCAGATGAAGGGTTGGAGGGGCCTATTCCTAGAAGAGGCTAGATGCGTTGAGGAGGTTCCCCCCTCATACCTAGCTGCGGTTATCCAGTACGACCGCCACCTGAGGGGACCCATCCAGAACCTAAGGAAGCATGGGCTTCCACTGTTAAGGAGTAAGCATTTAAGTCCAATCCAGAAGTTTGAGGGCCTACTCCAGATGGCCTATCCCCTATGTTACCCCCTCACTTTCCTATGTCTAACCTTTGGAGTTCTTGCCCATCTACTCCTGCCGGTTGAGTTCCTAAAATTCTTCTGGCTGACGCCGGCTGGTTTGGCTATTCTGGCCTTCACCTTCACCTCATTTCCCTACATCTCATTCATGCTCTCATTTTATATACCGGCGCTTCTACTACTGGTTTTATCACCGATTCTATACATGCTAACCCGTACTGGAGGTGGAGGTAGAGGACTGAAGGATCTGCTTGGAGCAATCTTCATCTGGAATGACAACATCATAACTGGAACTAAGGTCTTATTTAGCCTACTCATGGGGAGAAAGGGTACGTGGATAAGGACTCTCAGGGTTAGACAAACGCTAAGGTCTGAAGAGTTGACCCTGAAGAGGCGTAGGATGGAGGAAGCCATGTTGAGGATAATCCCTTCAGCCCTAATATTATCCCTCTTCACCGTCATCATGGGTAGGGGGCTGACCCTACAGGCCCTAGGGTTAGCTGTACCAGCAGTACAGTGGATTGTCTCAGCTTATCTACTTCTAAAACCCTGAAAGTAGGGAATGCGAGAATCCAATTAATAGAGCCGTTTTTATTTAAACCATTTAAACCCCCAAAACGGGAACTCGTTCTTCTCGTTTTAATTACGCTGCCTTAAGTTTCAGGTGTCTTGAATCGCCACTCCTCTTTATTGATCACCATGTCGGCGAGTATCCTCTTCGATTCCTCTAAGGGTAGGGATAGAAATACCCTAACGATGTGCTTACATATCTTCTTCTCCGGAAATATCTTCTTCCAGTCATCACAGTTGTGCTCTATAACTCTATCAGTTAGGTCTATCCGGATAGTGTAATCCTTAACCTCAGCGATTATCAGTTTTCTAGTCTTCCGCTTGAACGATATGTGTGATTCACGTATAGTCTCAGCCCTATCTATCCGTCCCTTATCGGTAAAGAACCTCAAGAGCTTCGTTAAACCGAGCTTAAGAGCTTCATCCATCGTCTCCGGCAGTTCCTCAACTGACGGCTCCTCCTCCTTCCCCGCAATATAAGAT
>QMYL01000051.1 GCA_003662645.1 Candidatus Bathyarchaeota archaeon | reverse complement strand
GCTATAACCTCCACCGTCTCCCTGAGGTTTTTTAGGATCGGCTTTCCTTCATCATCGAGCCCTATCGGTATGGCGATTATCTTTATACGGCTCCTCTCCGAGGCTTTTATCCCATCTGTCGTGGCCTCGAATCGGTGCTCCAGTAACGCTCTGGCTATCTCATCCCTAACTTCGGGTTCTATGTGGGTTATTAGGCCCCTACTCAAGGCTTCAACCTTCTCCCTCAGGATGTCAACACCGATGATCCGGTATCCAGCCCTCAACCACGCCGCCGAGATCGTTAAGCCAACGTAACCCATCCCGTAAACCGAGATGCATAAGCCTCTCTCAGACATCCGATTACCCTTCTTGGACCGTCGGTTTATACAGAAATGCTATTGGCAGGGATATTTAAAACTGAATCCCTCCTTGCGGTTACGTGGGGGATGAGTTCTATAACAACCTGATGACCCTCCTGTGAAGTTTGGGAAGGGCTTAATGGCGTTCTTCGGTATAGTATGGGGCGAGTGTTGGGTGATGGGTAGGAGGATCGATGGCCTGAGATGGGGGCCGATGTGGGTTTCTCATCTCAGTTGTGTTAAGGGTTGTATCAAAGTAGATTGGGTTGGTTGTATCTGACGCTTGGCTGTTCGGTGCGACTTGTTATGCTTTCATCATTAATAATATAAGTCTATCTGTCCGAGTGGGCCGACTGCGTGGAACACCGAGGTCATCTTTGAGTTGGGAAGAATTTAGGCTACGTCACTAATGGTGTGTTCGGTCGTAGGGGTGAAGAGTCTTCCTTGAGGCAGAGGGATGGCTGAGGAACGCAGTTTGAGGTCTCTCGAGAGGATACTTAGGGCGGGTGGTCTATCCGTCTACCTTTTTATAGCCACCTCTCAAACCAGTCGTAGGCTTTCGCTCCGCTCCAGGCGTGTCCTCCTGGGTGTATGTCGCAGTCCAGCCTCTCGGGTACGCCTGCTGCTTTGTATATCCTCTTGAGGTGTTGGTATGCCCTCTTGGCGTCCTCTATTATGAAGCATGTGTCCTTCTCTCCCATCTCGATTAGTAGGGGCTTCGGTGCTATTAAGCCGGCTACGTCGGGTATGTCGCCTATCGTTAGTAGCCCCGGCATGTATTGGGCTCCGCAGAAGTTTGCCCTGCCGCGCATACTCATCGCGTCTCCTCTTATGGTGCTGAGGTATCCGCTTATGCATGCGACCTTTACCCTGTCGTCTAGGGCTGCCAGGTATGTTGTCATCGTTCCCCCGAAGGATAATCCAGCGCACCCTATCCTCTCTCCGTCGACCTCTGGGCGGGATTGTAGGTAATCTAGTGTCCGTATACCATCCCATATCTGTAGGGTGAGGAGGTGGTAGCCTATGTAACCGTAGGCCATGTAGTTCACGTTGCACTTGCTCCTGTTCGGTCTGACCCAATCCTCTGGGCTTGACCGTTCGCCGAACCCCCTCCAGTCTGGGGCGATGACTACGTATCCCCTCTCGACGAACCTCAAGGCGTAGTCGTAATTTAGCGGGGCTATGTACTGTTTGTACTCTTTCTCGTCCTTTGCTATGCCGCAGACGTCGACCTTCCCCCTGCCGTGGCCATGTGCGGCTAGTATGGCTGGGCGCTTCTCTGAGCCTATGCCCTTCGGTATCAGCACGTAGGCCACAACGCTTGTATACTTGTCTGAGTCGTATAAGACCTTCTCCCTTATGTAGTTCCCCATATCGACCGACTCTATGACCTCTGGATTTAGTGGAACCCTGTCAGGGAACCTCCCCAAGAGCTCTATCAGTCTCGCTTTGAACTTCTTCCGCCAAGTTACGTAATCTTCATACGTCTCGCCGTTGAAGGATAGGGCCGGCCTCTCGGATCTTATCCATGCCCACACGCTCTCGTATGGTGAGAGGTTTCTACCCAGCATCCAGATGTGAACCTCCGGATAAACGATCGATACACTCTTTTTTAAGGGCGACGCCATAATTAACCTTTGGGTGTGGTTGGAAGCGCCTTTTTGGTGCCAATGGAAAAATTCATTTGGCCACCGAAAAAGTCTGTCTTAGGGAGCAGCCGCTTCATGGCCATATTTTTATATGTTCCTTAGGATTATTCTCTCGTTCGGGTGTATCCGCCATAATTGAGAAGGGTTCGTTATGAATTCGCGTGAGAGGGTTAGGTTAGCCCTGGAGCACCGTGAACCGGATAAGGTGCCCATCCACGATAATGTGTGGGATGCCACCGTGGATAGGTGGAGGGCTGAGGGTCTACCTTCAGGGGTTTCGCCCGCCGATTACTTCGGCTACGAACTCGCCGTCTTCAGCGCCGATACGTCGCCGAGGTTTCCGGTTGAGGTTCTATATGAGGATGATGAGTACATAATTGAGAGGACGACCTTTGGGGGTATAAGGAAGAACCATAGGGATTACTCAACAACCCCGATGATAATAGATTACCCATGCAAGAGCCGTGAGGATTGGGAGAAGCTGAAGCCCAGGCTTGTCGCGGATGACTACAGGGTTGACTGGGTCTCCGGCCTGCGATCCTTCCACCGCGAGTATAGTAGGGGGCGGTTCATATGTTACGGGGCGGTCGTTGGGTATGACAAGATACAAAGCTATGTGGCTTCGGAGCGCCTGTTGAAGGCTGTAATCAGGGAGCCGGATTGGGTTATCGATATGTACTGGACTGACGCGAAGCTGGTTATGGAGATGTGCGACAGGATGATAAAGGGAGGCTTCAGGTTCGATGGGGCGTTCCTATGCTGTGACCTTGGGTATAGGAAGGGACTGTTCTTCTCACCTAGACATTACGAGGAGCAGCTACACCCGGTCTTCAAGGAGTTATGCCGGTTCTTCCATAGTAAGGGGATGTACGTGATACTCCACTGTTGCGGTAGGGTTGAGGATTTGATACCATACTTCATCGAGGCGGGGATAGACTGCCTCCAACCCCTAGAGGTAAAGGCCGGAATGGACCTGATAAAGCTGAAGGAGAAGTATGGGGACAAGATAGCCTTCATGGGCGGTATAGATGTCAGGTTGATGGCCCTCGACGACCCAAAGCCCATAGAGAGGGAGATAAGGGAGAAGATAACCGTAGCGAAGGAGGGAGGGGGCTACATATACCACTCAGACCACTCGGTCCCGAAGAACGTCAGCTTCGAGCAGTATAAGAGGGTTATAGAGCTCGTGAGGAAGTACGGCAAGTACGAATGAAAAAACATAAATTTTGTGGTATCAGATGAGTTAGGTAGCCTAATCCCAGTGGAGGAGAGAAGTTATGAACATAATATTGATAGTCTCAGACACCTTCCGCTGTGACCACCTGGGCTGTTACGGAAACAGGTGGATAAGGACGCCAAACTTAGATAAGCTCGCTGAGGAGTCTATGGTCTTCGATAGGGCTTATGCGGCCTCCTTCCCAACTGTTCCGAACAGAAGGGATATAATCACCGGGAGGTTCACATTCACATACTCCGAGTGGAGCCCACTATCGAGGGATGAAACGGTCATAGCGGAGGTTTTGAGGGACGCCGGGTATACGACCATGCTAATCGCCGACACCCCACACATACTAAAGGATGGATACCACTTTGACCGTGGATTCGACGGATGGGTCTGGATTAGAGGCCAAGAGAACGATAGGTACTGCACAGACCCGATAGACATAAAGTTTCCATGCGACCCAAGCAAGTTGAGAGCTCCATATACGACCGTGGTTCAGTACCTAAGGAATGTATCCCAGAGGCGATATGAGAGCGACTACTTCGTCGCTAAGACCATGATAGAGGCCTCGAGGTGGCTGGAGAGAAATAGGGGGCATGAGAACTTCTTCCTCTACGTGGACACCTTCGACCCCCACGAGCCATGGGACCCTCCAAGGTGGTACGTCGACCTGTACGACCCAAACTACGAGGGTGAGGAGGTCATATATCCCGCCTACAGACCGTGCGATTACCTAACCGAGGCCGAATTGAGGCATATAAGGGCGTTATACGCCGGAGAGGTGACGATGGTGGACCACTGGATCGGTTACCTCCTGAGGAGGGTTAAACAGCTTGGTCTATGGGATAACACCGCCATAATCTTCACATCCGACCACGGGTTCTACCATGGGGAGCACGGACTGATCGGGAAATCCATAATAGAGGGCTCACTCCACGGCTCGGTTCCACTATACAGCGAGGTTGCCAAGATACCGCTCATGATACGGATACCCGGACTCAAAACTGGACGTTGCAGCTTCCTAGCTCAACCACCAGACTTGATGCCAACGATACTCGAGATAGCGGGGGCGAAGATACCGAACACCGTTCAGGGTACCTCGCTCCTCCCCCTGCTGCGTGGTGAGGAGCCTGAGAGACGCGAGTTCGCCGTAACATCCCACAGTATAATCCATGGACCCTTAGCTGGGCAGAGGATATCGGTTATAACCGACGATTGGTACTTCATCTATTGCGGTGATGTGGACAGGGCCCTAAGGGAGTTGCCGGCGGAGCAGAAGACGAGGGCTGTAGACGGGTTTGAACGCCTCGAGAAGATCATGGGCGAGAGGCCGAAGAATGAACTTTACTACATACCAAAGGACCCAAACCAGCTTCACAACGTCATCGACGAACATAAGGAGGTCGCCGTTGAGCTTCACTCCAAACTTGTCGACCTCCTGAAGGCCCTAGGGACCAGGGAGGAGATACTCCGCTACTGGAGCAAGCTGGTCTGAATATACATTTATGCCGTTTGGAGGTTGGAACCGTTGGAGGATGAACTTCCCGGCGGCATCTACGTGATCCAGAAGCACCACGCAACCCATCTACACTACGACCTAAGGCTGGAGATGGATGGAGTCCTAAAGAGCTGGGCCGTACCCAAGGAGCCTCCACTGAAGCCTGGGGTTAGGAGGCTCGCGGTTCAGGTGGAGGATCACCTAGTGGAGTACGCCGACTTCGAGGGGGTCATACCTGAGGGGCATTACGGGGCGGGTAGGGTTGAGATATGGGATAGGGGACGCTACACCCTGAAGGAGAGGGGTGAGAATAAGATAGTCTTCGAGGTTATGGGCGAAAGGCTCAGGGGCATCTACTGCCTGATAAGGTTTAGGGGTGACAGAAACTGGCTCTTCTTCAAGAAGAAGGGGTGAATACTGTTAAGATAGGGTTTAGAGGACCTGCCCCCTTTGAGCCTTAATTTTCTTTTTGACGCTCAGATGAACTCCTCCGTAGACCCTCGACCATCCTAGCCTCCTGATTTGTTCAACAATAACCTTTTTCCCTTTATTTAACAAAGAATTGGGAACGGGGAGACAGGCTGAGAAGCCCGTTATCTTAACAGTATCGAAGGGTTGAAGTATAAGGTTAAAAGGTGAAAACGCCATAATTATTTTGAGACCTCAACATCAGGTGTGACCATGCCAGTTGTCTGTGGATGACAGCTCCGAGAGGCCTGGTAGGAGGGGGTACGTACACCTCTACACCGGTGACGGCGAAGGGAAGACCATAACGGCCTTCGGCCTCGCCTTGAGAGCCGTTGGACACGGATATAAGGTCATAATAGTCCAGTTCATGAAGGGTAGGAAGGATATCGGAGAGTATAAGATAAGGGATAGGCTGAGCCCCGAGTATGAGATATACCAGTTCGGCCGTAAGGAGTTCGTCAACCTGAAGAACCCTGACCCGATAGATAGGAAGCTGGCCGAGGAGGGGTTGAGGTTCGCCAAGGAAGCCCTGAAGAGGAAACCCCGCCTCCTAATCCTCGACGAGATAAACCTAGCCGTCACAATCGGATTACTGAAACTCAGCGATGTCTTAAGCCTACTCGATGAGGTACCTCCCGAGACCACGGTCATCTTGACCGGGCGTAGGGCCCCCAAGGAGCTGATAGAACGGGCAGACCTAGTCACCGAGATGCGTGAAATCAAACACCCGATGAGGAAGGGGGTTCCAGCCCGGAGGGGTATAGAGTATTAGACCATCAAATCCATAACCCCAAGCGGTGAGACCTAGATTTATGCGAAGCCTATTTAGGTAACCCCAACAATACTTGTATCAACTGGGGGAGTCAGGTTTTGGGAAGCCTTGAGGAGAGGGTTAAGGCGGAGGTTGAGAAGATAATCGACCCGGAGACCGGTCTAACCTTCGGCCGGATGAAGATGATAAGGAGCCTCGAGGAGGTAGAGCCTGGAGTCATAAGGATAGAGTTCGCTCCCTCGAGTCCCTTCTGCCCTATAGCCTTCAAACTCGCCATGGACATCAGGAGGACCGCTGAGAGGGTTGAGGGGGTTAAGAGGGCCTACGTCTACTGCCAGGGGCACATAATGAAGGAAGCCATAGATAGGATGGTAAACGAAGAGGAAACCCCGAGATGAGGGTTAAGATCCGTTTCTTCACTAGGCTTAGGGATGTAACAGGGAAGAGGGAAGAAGAACTCGAGGTGGATGAGGGGATAACGGTCATACAAATCCTCGAGCTATTATCAGCCAGATATGGTAAGGAGTTTAAGGACTACGTATGGAACCGTTATGGTGCGGTTAGGAGCCGCCTGAACTTCCTAGTTAACGGCAGGAACATAAGACACCTTAACAACCTCAAGACCAAGCTAAGAGATGGCGACGTATTGGCTATAATACCGCCAGTCGGCGGTGGATGAAACACCTCAACTCCTAAAGGTTTATAACCTCACCCACCAGGTAGTTCGTATGCGCCTCAGTTATCCGAACCCAGACATACTC
>QMYL01000050.1 GCA_003662645.1 Candidatus Bathyarchaeota archaeon | reverse complement strand
TAAGACCGTGAAGACCGGGAGATGCACCAAGACCGACATACTGGCTGAGGGCGTTACATCTTGAAGTTTAAATAGACCTTGGTAAATTCTAACTTTATCCTTGGGGATGTTTGTTGGAGGTGTTATTATGCTCGAGATAGAAGTCTGTGAGATTAGGGGTAGATGCGTGGTCTACAAGGTTGGGGACAAGATGTTGATCGATGGGCCGCGGTTAATCCTTGAGAGAACGGACGCCGTCTGCATCCACGCCTTAGCTCCGCTCTTACATTACGCTGTAGCCCTCGACAGGGGGGTCGACCCGAGGGTGCTGGGTCTATCCAAGAGTGGGGATGTAGCCTACATACAGTGCGTCGATCCAGGCGAGCCCTATACTGAGGGTGGAACCGTGATCTTCAAGTGTAGAAGGGTTAGCGAGACCTGATTTTTGGCTGAGACCGCTCCATCTCCCCTCTTCTTTCTGTTTGGTCAGTATGCTCTCGCTACGTAGACCACCCTCTTAGCTTCTCCACCGCACGCTATGCATGGTCTATCGGGTTTCTCGTCGATGTTGAATAGGTGACCCCTAACCTCCCCCTCGGAGTATTCCTTTATCCTCTCCGCGCATTCCACCCTCTCGCACCAGGATATCCTCGCTATCTTCCTCTCCTTTATCACGATTCTCAGGTTTTTTAGGTCTTCCACGTCGATTATCATACTTTTCAGGGCGGCTTGGCTCCTCTCTTTCAAGTTTCTACTTATATCCTCGAAGAGCTTCAGTATTGAGGGCACCATCTCATCAGACTTAACTACCATCCTCTCCAAGGTGTCCCTTCTGGATAGGGTTACACTCCCCTCCTTTAGGTCTCTAGGTCCAACCTCAACCCTGACTGGTACGCCAAACCTCTCCCAGTAGTAGAACTTCTCACCCGGCTGAATCTCCTTCTCGTCTAGGTGGACCCTTAGCCCGGACTTCCTTATCCTCTCGTAGATCTGCCGTGAGTATTCCTTCACATCCTCCTCGAAGCCCTTGTAGGGTATGGGAACCACAACAACCTGGATTGGTGCTATCTCAGGCGGCAGGACTAAGCCATGGTCATCTCCGTGTTGGGCTATTATAGCTGCCAAGGTTCTGCTCAATCCTAGGCCGTAGCAGGTCTGTACGACGTTCTTGTGGCTTCCATCCACATCCTCGTAGGTTATCTCGAAGGCCTTGGCGAAGTTCTCGCCAAGGTTGTGGACGGTTCCTATCTGGTTAACTCTACCATCTGGGTTCCAGGCGTCGAAGGCTAGTGAGTAGACCGCGCCGGCGAACTTGTCGAAGTCGGGCCTCTTCAATATCAGGTAGCTTAGGCCCAGCCTATCGAATACGGTCTCGTATATCTTCACGGCCTCCCTCACCTGTCTCTCCGCGTCATCCCAGTCCTTGTGGGCTGTGTGCGCCTCGTTCCACAGGAACTCTCTCATCCTCAAGAGCGGCCTCGTCGCTTTAGTTTCACACCTGTAGACCGGTACGCTCTGGAATATCCTTAACGGTAGGTCGGCGTGGGATCTTATCCAGTAGGCGAACAGGGGGTACATCGCGGTCTCCGAGGTTGGCCTGAGGAGCATCCTCCTCCCTAAGGCTCGATCCCCAGCGTGGGTTATCCAGAAGACCTCTGAGTGGAAGCCCTTTATGTGCTCGGCCTCCTTCGAGAAGGCGTCCTCGGGGATCACAACAGGGAACAGAACCGGTTCATGTCCGGCTGCCTCAAGTTCACCCTCGATCATGTCGATTATCCTCTTTATTATCCTCCATCCCCAACTCTTGTAGACTGCGAAGCCCTTAACAGGGTAGCGGTTATCCAGTATCTCGGCGCTGAAGAGGAGCTCATCAAACCACTCCGTGAAGTTCTGGTACTTCCTCACTGAACTGGTCAATTTAAACCCTCACACCCAAACCGACATAACAACCATAATGATTCTAATATGTGGCTCTGATAAAGATTGCTATAAATAATTGGCCTCTCGATTACCTTTATGAAGGCCCATGCAATCGAAGGAATAATTGAGGGAACCCTTCGGGAAGGGTGAAGGAAGGCTTAAAAGCGTATAGGGAGAAGATCAACATCGGGATTCATAAGGAGAAATCCTAATGGGGATCAAGGTAATTTATGGCTTAGGATTCTACCTTTCAGGTTTCCTCCTACGCCTCTCCCTGAAGAGGTAGGATAGGAAGGTAATTATGGTTACAGCTATGGTTATGAGTAGGTTGTACCTCGATATCCAATATTTGATCTCGTGGGTAACGAGAGGTTTACCAACCAGCTCCTGATCCATGAAGTCCAGTATCCTAGCTAGGACGAGGTCTAAGGGTAGGCTGTGGCCAGCGTTGTACCAGTAGACCCTCTTCGGCTCCCCCGCGGCCCTATACAACTGTTCACCGGCTTCTGCGGGGACTATATCATCGAACCTACCGAGGTGGAAGACGACGGGCCTTGGGGAGAAGTTTCTGATGAAGTTTAACGGGTCGATTGGATCCATGAACCTCTGCAGCTCCTCGTAGGTTATACCTTCCCTCTCGAGGTACTCCCTGATTGGGGGTATAGCCGGATGCTGGCTCTTCCTTATCATTAGGCTCATATTCCCGCCAGCGACTATCAACGCTGCAGCCTTTATCCTAGGCTCGACTCCTATGAAGATCCCGCCGAATATCCCGCCCATACTCCCCCCAACGTACCCTATCCTATCCACGTCTATGTCATCCCTCGTCTCTAGGTAGTCTACAGCCCTCCTGAGGTCTATTATGGTCTGGATTATCCCCCTCCTAGACTCGTTTAGGTTGGTTGAGTATAGGGCCTTTCCATCCTCCCTCCGCTCCCCATGGAACTCAGCGTCGATCGATATGATGGCGTACCCCTCCTCAGCCACCAGCTCGGCAGCCGGGATTGCATCCTCCTTAGAACCCCCATACCCGTGGAGGAAGACTATACAGGGAAACCTCCCCTCACCCTTAGGGATCGAGATTACCGCCGGAACCCTCTCACCATTAACAGAGTCGAAGTAGACCTTGAAAATCCTGCATTTCTCCCCATCCCTGAGGAGGGACTCCTCAACATTCAGGGGGAGGGACCTATCATACTCATAAAACTTCAGTAGGTCTCCCCTTCCACCCCCATCAGTAGCTGTGGATACACCCGCCCTGGGTAGGGAGGCCAAGAATAGGGCCGACAGGATGAAGCAACACCTGAGGTTTAGGTTCAACTTGACCATCCTCTAGGACACCGTTCTCCAACCTTCCAGATAGGAAATTTAAGGGCGGTGAGATTAAAGGTTTATATAAACATGCGGATTTGGGGGATGGAGGCCCTTGAGGACTCTGGTCATCGGAGACTTAAATGTGGACATCATAGCGAGCGGGATAGACGGCCTCCCAATACTCGGACATGAGATATTCTGTAGGGATATAAGGACGCTTATGGGCGGTTCAGCCTCGATCTTCGCATGCAGACTCGCACAGCTCGGAGCCGAAGTCGATATAATGGGGAAGGTTGGGAGGGATCACCACGGGAGGATAGTGCTTGAGAACCTGAGATCAAGCGGCGTCGGCTTAGGTAGGGTCATGAACGAGGATGACATAAGGACAGGGGTCACGATCTCCCTAACATACCCGGAGAATAAGGCTCTCATAACCTTCCCCGGGAGCATAGACTCCCTAGAGGAGAAGGACATAAACCCAGACGTATTCAACAACTACAACCACCTACACATCTCATCGATCTACATACAACGCAGACTACTCCCATCGATACCGAAGATACTCAAAGAGGCTAAGAGCAGGGGCCTAATAACCTCACTGGACACACAAGCCGACCCACTAAACCGGTACGAGTACATATGGGAGATACTGGACCACGTCGATATATTCCTCCCAAACGATGTCGAGGCTAAGAGGATAACCGGCTCGGAGGATTTGGCCGAAGCCCTAGATAGGTTGAGCTTGAAGGTCGGTGTGGTGGTTATAAAATGTGGCGAGAGAGGGGCCATCGGCAAGTCAGACGGCAGGGTCGTCAAGGTTAAACCGATAAGGATAAAACCCATAGACACGACCGGAGCCGGCGACTCCTTCGACGCAGGCTTCATCTACTACTACCTACACAGAGGGATGGGCTTCGAGGAGTCCGTGAGGTTCGCAAACGCCCTGGGAGCCCTATCATGCCTATACATAGGTGGTGCGGACAGAAAGATTAATGAACTCGAGGTCTTAAAGTTCTTAAAGAACCACCAGCCGGAAGTTGTGAATAAAGGTTGAGAGAGGAGATGGTATGGCTAACGTATTGAGGGAGTTGGCCTCGCTCCCTCTCGAGGAGCGTAGGAGTAGAGGGATAGAACACACACCTAGGGAGATAGCCTCCCAACCCCGCCTCTGGATCGAGAACTTCAAGTTACTGAAGGGTAGGGAGGGTGAGGTAAGGGACTTTCTAGAGTCGAACATCTTCTCAAAGGAGAAGCCGAGGGTAATACTCTCAGGTGCAGGGACCTCAGCCTTCATAGGGCTCTCAGTCCAGAACCTCCTAAGGTCGAGGTGGGGTATAGATGTGGACGCTAGACCCACAACCGATATAGTTACCCACTGGGACTCCATCCTATTAAAGGACGCCGATAACGTCTTGGTATCCTTCTCCAGGTCTGGAAACAGTCCGGAGAGCCTCGGAACAGTGATGCTCGCCAACACGTTCTGCGAGAGGATAAGCCACATAATAATCACATGTAACAAGGATGGTAAGCTCGCAAGGTTGTATGGCAACTCAGATAACACCCTACTACTATTACTGACCCCGGAGACGAATGATAAGGGCCTCGCGATGACGAGTTCATTCTCAACAATGTTGATGACAGCCCAATTCCTAGCCTACATAGATGACCTCGAGGAGTATGAGAGGATAGTCAACTCGCTCTCGGAGGCTACAGAAGGCATCTTCGAGGAATACTCAAGCCTCCTAAAGGAGATAACCGAACTCGACTTCAAGAGGGCCGTATTCCTTGGGAGCGGAACCCTATACGGATGCGCTGTTGAGTCACACCTAAAACTCCAGGAGCTGACCGCCGGCCGCGTAATCTGCAAGGCCGACTCCTTCCTCGGGTTGAGGCACGGCCCAGAGGTGGTAATAGACGATAAAACCCTAGTCGTTTACTTCCTCTCGAGCGATCCCTTCGTTAGGAGGTATGAACTCGACTTGATGAGGGATGTGTGGGTTAAGGGGATAGGGATGACCAAGCTTGTGGTCTGCAACCGGTCTGATGGGGAGGTTGGGAGGTACGTAGACCACGCCATAGAGTTCGACCGCGATGGTGCATTCAAAATACCGGATATGTGCAGGCCGATGATGGACGTCACAATCGGGCAGATGCTCGGCCTATTCAAGTCGATAAACCTGAAACTGAAACCCGACAACCCGAGTGAGGAGGGTATAATAACACGGGTTGTGAAGGGTGTTAGGATATATGACCCCCAGGCCTTCAAGAGAAACGGAGAGTTTAAGGTTATAGCTGAATAACATGGGGGGAGGGAAGATATGATACCGAGGGAGTTCTTCGTCACGAGCGGTAAAGCCTTCAGCCCCGTATCGAAGCTGAACGCCTTCGACCTAGCCCTGAAGGACGCCGGGATAGCCCAGTGCAACCTAGTTAAGGTGAGCTCCATACTACCACCAAACTGCAAGGAGGTTAAACCTAGGGCTCTACCCGTCGGCTCGATAATCCATGCCGTGGTCTCCAGGATGGACGGGGAGGAAAGCACAACGATATCGGCCGGTCTGGCATGGAGTTACGAGAAGAACGGGAGCTACGGTCTAGTGGCTGAGGCTTATGGGTACATGGATGAGAAGACTATACGGGACACCCTACACAAGAGAATCGAGAATATGGCCAAAGCCCGTAACATAACGATCGGGGACATAAAATATAAGATTGAAACCCTTAGGGTGCCCCTAGGAAACTACGGATGCACAATCGCTGTGCTTGTATACCTACCCTAAAAGAGGAATAAACCCGACCATCAAACTTTTTTCGATAAAGGAGAGAACAATCCAGCCTTAAAACCAAAACCCCAGATGATAACTTTATAAAGGAAGGCCAGAGAATGTGCAAGAAGCGGTCTACTACAAAAACATGGCTAGATTTCTCGATATAGAGGTCTAAACGCGCCAAACTCTCACTATCCTAGCTCCCGGCCCAGGCTTGGTGCAGATGGTTTGGCTCTTAACTCCAGACCTGCTGAAGGCCTCATTCATAGCCACGGCGACCCTCTCCGCGTTTCCTTCGGTCAGGTCTACGAGCGCGATTACGGATGGTCCAGCCCCGCTTATCGCAACCCCCTGGGCTCCAGCCTCTACCGCAGCCTCCCTAACATCGGATAAACCCGGGATAAGCCTCTCCCTAGCCGGTTCAACTATGGAGTCGGACATCCCCATACCCATCAACCTCAGGTTGTTCGTGGTTAGGCCGGCTATGAATGTGGCTACGCGGCCTGTGTTGTAGACAACTCTGTGGAGTTCAACCGTCTTGGGTAGGATGGATCGGGCCAGTCTCGTATCGAAGGAGACCTCTGGGGTTGCTATCACGAAGCCGACGTTCTTTGGAGGTGGGAGGCTTATAACCTTCAGCGGCCGGTAGGATGAGATAACTGTGAAGAAGCCGAGTATTGCCGGTGAGACGTTATCGGCGTGTGGGAACCCTGCCGCAGCAACCTCACCCTGGGCTGCAAACCTTATCAGCTCCAGCTTCGGCAGGTTCAGACCTCGCGCTCTATCGACGGCGACTGCTGCTGCGGCT
>QMYL01000049.1 GCA_003662645.1 Candidatus Bathyarchaeota archaeon | reverse complement strand
CTTCCTATACCCAACCTGATGCGCGATCCTTACCGCTTCGGTCTTCGGGTCGACCTTCTCTAGATCCTCTAGGTTGAAGACCCTAACCTCCCTATAACCCGATGGGTGTAGATCCCTCACAACGTTTGGGGTTCCATAGCCGATGTTTGGTGAGGGGGGCCACCCCTTAACCCTCATCCTCATCTTGCTGTCTATACCTCGCGGCCTCCTCCAGTTTTCCTTTATCCTCTTATACCTCCAGCTCTCCTGTCTCTTGAACTTGGGCTTATCCTTTCTGTCGTACTTCTCCTTCTTCTCCGGTTTCTCCGGTCTCCTCTTCTCGGATGGCAACTTACATCCCCTTACTCTTCTCGTATATGTAGATCCCGTCGAGGAAGACCCTTGGATCCTTATTCTTAACCTTCGTCGCCTGCTCTATGTTCGCAGCCGTCTGGCCTACATCCTCGATATTTATACCCTTAACTATCACATCGTCACCTTCTATTGAGACCTTTGCGTCGCCGACGATCTTGGCCACCCTGAAGCCTCTCTCACCCACAAAGTTTCCTATCAGAACCTTATCGCCCTCAACCTTAACCGAGATTGGGAAGTGGGAGTACACTATCTTCAATTTGTAGGTGAAGCCCTCGGTCACTCCGGTTATCATGTTCTCGATGTGGGATGCCACAGTTCCGACTAGGGCTGCCTCCCTCTTCCTAGGCCAGAGAGCTTCAACCTTGACTGTGTTGCCTTCAACCCGTATCGAGACTGGGGCGTGGGAGAAGTCTCTAACGAGGGTTCCCTTCTCGCCGCTAACCTCAACTACTCTACCCTTTACTGTGACCTTCACGTTCTCCGGTATCTCCACGACCCTAGTCTCAACCATCTTCATCCGCTTTCTCCCTCACTCCTCCATCTAATAGACATACGCAAGGAGGCGTCCCCCAATACCCCTCTTCTTCGCCTCTCTATGGGACATAACCCCCTCGGGGGTTGAGATTACGAGTATGCCTATATCCCTAGATGGGAGGTAGACCTTCTCCCACTTCTCTATCTCGTTGGCCTTAGTTGGGAACCTAGGCCTTATCGCTCCACACTTGTTTATCCTACCTAAGAGCTGAACTCTGAATTTCCCAGTTCGGCCGTCATCTATGAACTCGAACTCGCCTATATAACCGTTCATCTGGAAGACCCTCAGTATCTGCCCCAGGAGCTTCGAGGCTGGTGTTATTATACACTCCCTCTTCCTCCTCATCTCGTTGTTGACTATAGTGGTTAAGCCGTTAGCTACCGTGTCCATCCCAGTTACCCTCCTACTCATACTTTCTGAAGCCTAACTTCTCAGCTACCTCCCTGAAGCATTGGCGGCAGAGGTATAGCCCATACTTGCGGATAACCGGGCCGTAAGAGCCGCATCTCCTACACGGCCTACTGCCTTTACCGTACTTCCTCTTCTTCCTTCCCATCTGACTTGCCATATCAGTCACCCTCCACAACTTCAACGCCGAACTCATTCTTTATGTAGAGGATGGACTCCTCACGCCTCAGGAGGTGGTTCGTCCCAACCTTTGACCTGACCCTCCTCCTGCGTTTCACCCTATATCCGGGTCTCTCCATGGCTACACATATATCCATCCCTATTATCCCAAGTTCGGGTTTATATCTCGTTCCGGGTATCTCTATATGCTCCCTTATCCCGAAGGCGAAGTTCCCAAACTCGTCGAAGGATTTACTCGATATTCTATTCCCTACGGCTTGGAAAGCCTTCTTCAGGAAGTTCATTGCCCTCTCACCTCTAAGTGTGACTAGGCACGCGATGGGTTCACCCCTCCTTATCCCGAAGTCCCTTATCGTCTTCTTCGCCCTCCTTACGCATGGTTTCTGGCCGGTTAGCTCCTCAAGTATCTTCGATGCGTTCTCTAGGGGTTCGCCCGACTTTCCAACCGAGACGTTCACAACCACCTTCTCAATTCTGGGTTTAAGCATGGGGTTCTCCTCCCATAGCCTGTAGACCTCCTCTTCATCAAGCGTTCTTTTAGGCATCCCTCACCTTCCCTCCAGCTCTGGAAGGGAGATTAGGGGTTTCTCCCCTCCTACCACGAAAGCGTAGTTGAGCGTCGTCTGGTAGTCTTCACCCTTCGGGTCACGTATCGTAACTAACGCCCTCTCCCTCTTCTTCCCAGCCTCCTCATCTATGGATACAACATTGCCGTACCTGCCTATGTTCTTCCCACCGGTGAATATAACGTAGGCTCCCTCGTTCAAGGGTATATGTTCGAGGATCTCCTGACCCTTCAAACCTATCTTGAGGGTGTCGAAGGTTTTGTACACATCCTCCTCCGGGTTTCTCGGGTCCTCAACCCTTATTAGGATGTTCCTCCCATCATGGAGGTTGAGCTGTATATGTCCACCCTTAACCGTGCTCTTCCCCTCTATCCTGCAGAGCTTAAACTCCGCCTCGCCCTCATCTATCGGGTGGAGGCATAGACCCTTCCTTGAGGGTAGAACTCGATAGTGGAGTTTAAGTTCCGGTATGGAGATGACATCCATTATCCCCGCTGGGAAGCGTTCATCCCTCCTAACCCTACCGTCCACGAGTATCTTACCCTCCGATATTATCCTCCTAGCCTCCCTCCTGGTCTCGGCGTAGCCTAGCATCTCACGGACAGCTATCAGGAGGGGGATGCACCTCTCGATCGGGTGGGGGCCTGGGCTAGGCTTGACTGCCCAGTGGAAGCTCTTCCTGTAGATCGGCCAGAACCTTGGCGCTGCCTCCCTCTTTAGGTGTTTTCCTCCTCCCTTCTTACCCATTTTTATGTCCCCTCCGTCTCCTTTACAGGCTCTTCAGCCTCCCCAGCCTCTTTTTCCTCTTTAACCTCCTTAGTCTCCCCAACCTCAGGTTTGGCCTTCTCGGCTCCTTTTCTCTCTATTATCTTCCTCCTCATCTTGTCATCTAGGTTTAGGCGGATTATCTCAACTTTGGATGGATGGATCGGGACGAGTATGGTTGAACCGTCCGATTTCTCCCTGGTTAGCCCCTCGATGTAGATTCTCATCTTCTTCCTATCAACTCTCGTGACCTTTCCCTCAAAGCCCTTCATATCACCCCGCATGACCCTAACGGTATCGCCAACCCTGACGGTTATCGAGTTGAAACCGTAGGACTCCTTCAGCTCAGATGAGAGGGGAGCGGACATGAAGTGGGCCTTGATGTGGAGTGGAGCTTGGTAGAGCATCTTCCTCTGTTTCCTCGGTTTCCTGCTCCTCACTTTCCTCGATTCCTCCTAGATTATTATGCTCGATGCACTAGCTATCCTGGGCCACCTCTCAGCCGCCTCCCTAGCTACGGGTCCACGTATCTCTGAACCCTTCATCTCCCCATCCGGCGTTATTATGACCGCCGCGTTATCTTCGAATTGGACCCATATCCCCTCTGGGCGTCTGTAGGGTTTCCTTTGCCTCACTATTACAGCCCTGAAGATCTTCTTCCTCATGTCCGGTGTGCCCCTCCTCACCGAGACTACAACCATATCGCCCACTGATGCTGTTGGGAGCCTTCTCAGTCTACCCTTATAGCCCACCACTTGGATGAGCCTCAGAACCTTCGCGCCCGAGTTGTCTGTGCATTTTATTAGTGAGCCGACTGGTAGCCCTCTCGATATTCTGGGCTTGCTCCCAACTACGCCCCTTGTCAGTAAGGCTCTAGCCCTAGCCCTCGCCGCCAACCCTCCTCCCTCTCTCTATTACCTCAACTACAACGAAGGAGACCGTCTTACTTATCGGTCTGCACTCAGCTATCCTCACCCTGTCTCCCTCTTGGGCGTTTATGCATGGGGGATTGTGGGCTGGGATTCGGCTCCTCCTCCTCTCGTAGCGCTTGAACTTTGGGACGTACTTTAGGTAGTCCCTCCTCACGATCACAGTCTTATCCATCTTCGCGCTTGCAACCACCCCCTCCAATACGCGTCCCCTGATAGATAGGGTTCCATGGAAGGGGCAGTTCTTGTCGTTACACTCTCTCCCCGCCTCTTTAAACCTGAATGACGCCATCACCAAAGCCTCCTCATCCTCTTCTTGATCCTATCCTCCGGCCGACCGACTATTGCCTTACCGTCAACTTCGACTACAGTTCCATCTGGGAGTGTGAAGTGGAAGACGGCTACCTCCTTAACTATGACCTTCCTCTCACCCTTATTATTCAGTATCACGATCGTGTTGCGGGTTTCATCTATAACCCTGCCTGAGACCTTCTTGTAGTATGGGTTTGGGCTCCTAACAACCTTGGCCCTCAAGCCTATGAACTCGTGTTGGAGTATGGACGGCGAGACCCTCATGACTTCCCTCCTCCGCCCTTCAACCTCTCCTCGTTCTCGATTGTCAATATCCTCGCGATGGTTCTCCTTATCTCACGTATCCTAGACGGGTCTTCGAGGGATCCACCGGCCTTAACCATAGTTCTAAGCCTCATCAGCTCCGTTCTCAGCTCCTCGAGGCGTCTCCTCCTCTCCTCCGGAGACATCCTACGTATCTCGCTAACCCTCAATATCGGCATCACTCCTCAGCCTCCTTCATCTCCTCTTCATTCACCGTCTCAGCCTCAATTATCTCCACCTGGTCTGGGAACTTCGCTCCCGGCGGCAGTATCTTAACCTTAACCCCGAAGGTTCCAGGTTTTAGCTGGACATGAACCACAGCCTTCTTGACATATTTTATTGCGGGATCTCCGCTCTTCGGGAGGTATCCCGCAACGAACTTCTCGGTCCTCGCTCGTTCTGTTCTCAGCTTTCCGCTTATCGTTATCTCGACCCCGAGGGCTCCGGCATCCATTATCTGGTTTAGGCTCCAGAAACCAGCCCTTCTGAAGTGTATTCCACGCCTCAAGGCTGACGCTATACGCGAGGCCATAACATACGGGTTCAGTTCGGGAACCTCTATCTCGGCCACCGATATTTGCGGGTTTGATAATCCAAACTTCTCCTCTAAGATCCTAGCTAGGTTCTTTATGGTCTCACCGCCACGCCCAATGACTATCCCGGGGCGCATAGTATATATAACAACGTGAGTTCCGAGGGGGGTTCTGGTTATGTCAACCCCGCCGTATCCAGCCCTCTCAAACTCCCTACTTAGATACTCGTCTATCTCAGCCCTCTTTATATTCTCCTCCAAAAAGTGCCTTATCGATGACATAGCCTACCCACTCCTCTGCTCCAGAACGAGCTCTATATGGCAGAGGGTCTCAAAGCGCGGGGTCGATCTACCCATTGCCCGGGGTATATACCTCTTAATCTTGGTCCCCGGATATGCGGATGCATGGATTATCTTGAGATTCTCGACATCAAGACCCTTATACATGGCGTTGGCCTCCGCACTCTCCAGTATCTCAAGTATCTTCCTAGCTGCCTTAACCGGATACCTACCCGCATAGAACTTGTCCAAACCCCTTCTATGGGGTATCTTCTTCTTATAACGCCTGAAGGGAACAGCCTTCTTCTTCGCGATAACCTGTTCTAGGAACTCCTTAGCCTGGTCTAGGGTCATACCCTTTATCGCCGCGCAGACCTCACGGGCCGCTTTAGGGGATACCCTAACCTCACGTCCACTCGCTTTCACGGTTGTGTCGGGATCTAGGTCCACGATAGAGTATCCCCACTTAGGCATATCAGCCACCTATTTGACTTCCAATCAAGAGACGCATGGTTATTTATAAGAATTACGTACTTCTATATGGAAGTTTCCCCCTCTCATTCTGGGTTGATCAGGGTCTCATCCGGGTAGAAGCCTGTTTATTTCATCTATCCATCTCTCCGTTATCTCCCTCTGCCCGGGCAAGGTGTAGCTTGACCCGAAAATCGATCTGGAGCTAGTACATCTGAGGGCGGTCGTTATGATTATACCGCCAAATATCCTGATCTTCATAGATGTCGCCTCACCTTGAAGGAGTTAATAGAGTACTTCCAATTCCTTAAGGAGGACCGTTAAGCTATTTATTGCATACCGGAATAGATATCTAGAAGGTGTCAAGGATGGTGAGGCTTAAACTCGGGATGATTATACCTCTTAGGGAAGATGTCGAATCGGAGTTTAGGAAGGTTCAGAACTTGGGTTTTCCAACATGCCAAGTGTCGTGTTGGAACGTGGACCTATACAACGACGAGATGGCGAAGAGACTGAAGTCAGCATCTGAGGATTACGACGTGGAGATAACCACGCTCTGGGCAGGTCTACCTGGGAGGTACGTGTGGAACTTCATCGAGGGCCCGAGTACGATAGGCTTGGTGCCACCGAGGTGGAGGAGGGTGAGAATGAAAGCCCTCAGGAAGGCTTCAGACTTCGCCAGGAAGGTCGGGGTTGAGAGTGTGACAACCCATGTAGGCTTCATACCGGAAGACCCCCAAGACAGGAAGTACGTGACCCTTATACCACTGCTAAAGGAGGTTGCGAGGTTCTGTGGCGAGAACGGTCAGAGCTTCTGGTTCGAGACCGGGCAGGAGACCCCGGTTACGTTGTTGAGGACCATCGAAGATATCGGAGCGGAGAATTTGGGTGTAAACTTCGACCCGGCGAACCTACTGATGTATGGAAAGGCAAACCCCATAGATGCCCTCGACATAATAGGAACTTACGTCCGTGGGGTCCATGCGAAGGATGGCGAGTACCCAACGAACGGTCGTGAACTCGGGAAGGAGAAGCCGCTTGGAGAGGGTAGGGTGAACTACCCAGTCCTAATACCGAAACTCAAATCTTTGGGGTATAGAGGTGCATTGACTATCGAGAGGGAGATAAAAGGGCCACAACAGATAAGGGATATAAAGAGGGCGAAGAAGATCCTAGAAGCGCTCTGTTAGACCAGATCCATCAACAAGTAGCTTCATGGTGGGAGGCATTATGCCAGGCGGGTATATGGGCAAGATCTTAAGGGTCGACCTAACAGATGGAGAGCTCAGGGATGAAGCCCTAGATGAGGCCACCCTAAAGATGTACATTGGGGGCTG
>QMYL01000048.1 GCA_003662645.1 Candidatus Bathyarchaeota archaeon | reverse complement strand
GTGATAAGCGCCTAGCTTCATCCTCTTTTAACGCTCGTCCCGGGGTGCTTATCAGCTTTCCCTCACCGTACTAATGCGCTATCGGTCTTGAGACGTGTTTAGTCTTGGAAGTTGATGGCTCCCAGATTCCCGCACCCAAACCGGGGTACGGTACTCTGGGTCACCGGCCCAACTCCACTCGGCTTACGCCTACGGGGCTTTCACCCTCTACGGCGGGCCGTTCCAGGCCACTTCGGCTTCACCGGCTAGGAGGCGGTCGGGTCCACAACACCACATCCACCATGGGTCATCCCCATGGTGTTCGGTTTGGACTCTTCCCCTTTCGCTCGCCGCTACTCAGGGAATCCCATGTTGGTTTCTCTTCCTCCCCCTACTAAGATGTTTCCGTTCGGGGGGTTCCCGCTCCTCTCGTCGAGGAGCACCGTGAAGGCCTTTCGACCTTCACGGTGGGAGGTCCCATTCGGGGATCCCCGGTTCTACGGCTACGTGCGCCTCCCCGGGGCTTATCGCAGCTTGTCACGCCCTTCATCGGCGTTCAAGCCGAGCCATCCCCCAGGCGGCGTGGCGTGTCGAGCTTACTCGGGTCCAGCATTTGTCTGGTGTTTTGGGCCTCTGCGTGGTGTCATCGTGAGATTGATATCTCACTTCACCCTTCACCCCGCAATCCATTGGATTGGGGGTTGCATCTAACATTTGGTTGGGATTAACTAGTTATCCATCTCCATTATAAACTTTACTCCGCTTCCATATAAGCTTAATGGGTTCCCTTATGAGGAGTGTCCGGTTTCTATTTCATCGCTTTATCACATTATATTTTTGTTTTTGCGTCTCAGTTTTTGCGAGTTTGGCTGCGAATTTTATAGCTTCGATCATGCTTTGGGGATTTGCTCTTCCTTTCCAGGCTTTCCCGAAGGCTGTTCCGTGGTCGACTGAGGTCCTTATTATCGGTAACCTGACTGTTATTATTAACGCCTCTAACAGAGGTCCACTTCTTCTCGGCTTCGTTCCACCCAAACCTAGGAGCTTTATTGGTATATGGCCCTGATCATGGTACATCGCCACGACAGCATCAAATATTCCGTCCTTAGCCTTAACGAAGATCGTGTCGGTGGGTATTGGCCGTCAACGTTTATACCTATCTTTCTAGCCTCCTCAACTGGTCTAATAGCCTCTTAAGGTTTCAAAGCTCATCCTTAGAGGCTTCAGCATTATTAGGGATACCTCCCTCACGGTTTGTCTCCTTATCAGTGTTGGTATGTAGGATTTCTCTCTACGGCTTTGGTGAATCCCTTGCGTATTCGATCTTCTCTACGGATATTTCATCCACGTATAACCTCCCATTTATTGTTGTTCTCCATTCGCCGGAAAGGATGGCGAAAAAAGACCGCCCAAACTGAATTCATCGATGAGTTCGCCGATCTCGGCTCCTAGGTTACCTCTCAGGGTTGAGTCCACCTTCTTATAGATCAACCTCACATTCCAGTCTCTCAGCACCTTGACTGCTTCCCTAACCTTTTGGTAGGCTTCCTTAGGTGGAACATTTCTACTTTCGGTATCAACGATGACGTCGAGGCATCGTTTGTAGGGTCTTCAGGCCCTCTGGGTTTATTAAGATGACAGTCTCTAACCCGAACTTGACCATCAGAAATCGATCGAGCGATAATAAAATGAATCTTAGTAATGTTTAGAGTTTTCTCCAGTATTTACCGAGTACAGCCCTTATCTCATTCAGTATCTTCTTCACATACTCGATGTTCTGCCAGGGGTCCCTCGGTGGTGGATAGGGATCCTCCAGACCCAGCTCCTCCAGTCCAGTCAAACCGCTTATTAGAGCATACCAGCAATGGGGTAGAACCTTCGGGTTATATCCGCTCCCAACCATCAAAACAACTCTACCACCACAGACTCTATCCGCAACCTCGCTCACGGTCTTGGATATCTCAAAGAAACCCTTAGTCGTCAGGCCGAGGCTCCCCAACGAATCAGCGAAGTGGGCGTCGCTACCACCGTTCCCTATGATTATCTCGGGCTTGAACTCCTCAGCCAGCGGTATGAAGACCTCCCTAAATATGTGTAGATAGGCCTTCTCCCCCGTCCTGGGTGGTAGGGGTATATTGACGTTAAATCCTTCGCCCTCGCCCTCACCTATCTCAGTTACAAAGCCCGTTCCGGGGTATATGGTTCTAGGATCTTGATGGAGGGATATGAACAAGACCGTTGGGTCGCGGTAGTAGATACTGCTCGTCCCATTTCCGAAGTGCACATCGTAGTCCAAGATGAGTATGCGCTTCACCCCGTACTTCCTCCTCAAGCGCTCGACGAGTATCGCTATATCGTTGAAGAGGCAGAAGCCTCCACCATAGTCTCTACCAGCATGGTGGAAGCCCCCACCGAGGAGGACAACCCTATCAACCTCACCACTATAGATGAGCCTCCCAACCATTAACGCTCCACCTATTATGAGCATTAGGGCCTCTAGGATGGGTTTAGATACCGGTGTATCCAAGTCGTAGGGTTCCCCAGCCTCAGCCAACTTGAAGATGTAATCAACATACTCCTCGGTGTGTACTGTGAGCAGGTCATCCTTACCTGCGGTTTCAGGCTTAAAGACCGACACGTTGGGGAGATCAAGCAGTCCCCTCTCCTCCAGAAAGTCCATAGCTCTCACGAAACGGTCTCCCCTGAAGGGATGAGTCGGCCCTAAGTCGTACTGCTTAAACTTCTCATGATGGATTATTCCAACCTTCCTAACACCCAATTGTGTACACCAGCGTCTTCAGTTTGCATAACCCTTCAGCGGGGCTTTAGGGACATATCATGATGGTATGTGATACATTAATACTTTATGAACTAGGTCATGGATGTTCTGGTTAACCAAAACTCACCAAAATAAAAGGGGGAGGAGGCTACTCTCTAACAACTACACGTATATGCTAATCTGGGAGTTAGCCTCACAAACCCTTCTTTGGAGTTTAAGATTCAGTCGCCGTCTCTCCGGATGCTGACGTCTCCTCCTTCGGAACTACCAGACTCGGCATCTCTTCGGTCTCGGTCTTTTCTGAAGTCTCAACGGATTCCTTTGCCTCCTCAGGTTTCTCCTCACTGACCACCGGTTCAGGCGGCTTAGAGACCTCCTCAACCGAAGCTGGAGTTGGTGCAGGGGTTGGCGTGGGTTGCGGGGCCGCCTCAGGTGCTGCTTCTGGCGCCGTTTCAGCTGGTGCTTCGGATGGTGCTTCCGGAGCTACTTCTGTTGGTTCCTCAACCTTCTCCTTTGTTGGTTTCTCTTCGACAACCTCTGGCTTAGGTGCCTCCACCTTCTCTTCCGGTTTAACTTTCCCTAGGGAGTTCCTTATGCTCTCCAGTTCCTGTTTTGTTGCCTCCAACCCAAGCGTTATCGCATTGTTCTGGTTTCTATATGACTCCTCGTCTATGTCTCCGGCTGCGTAGTGTATCTCTAGGTTTGCGAGGAATATCTCGAGTGATCTTATCTGTTTCTCGAGCTCCTCAGCTCTGGCTGTCATCTTCTCAACTAGAGACTTTAGGTGGGCTTCTAGGTCAATTATCGCTTCCGTCAGTTCCCTCTCTATGTATTTGTAAGTCGATTCGGATATCCTTCCAGTAGTGTATAAGTCGTCTAAGGCCTTCTTCTTCTTCTTTGCAAGCTCAAGCTCCTTACTAACCAGCTCGAATGAATATCTCCATGAGCTCAAGTTGAACACCTAGTTACTAATGCATAACTGATAGAATTAAACTTTTATTAATATGCATGTATATTTGTGGATATTAAGATGAAAATATTAACCGTGAAATGCTAGCTACATGCATTTTATATGGATTTTATTGCAAAAATACAAAAAGTTTATATATATACATACTTAAACCATCAAGTTGTATGCCATCGATATATCTGAGGAAAGATAGAGTTATAAGGCAGATTTGTAGGAGACTAGTGAAAAATTTCATGGATGTTATAATACTCTCAGAGCTTAAGGAGAGGCAGATGAGCGGTTACGATATAATCTGCGTTATCTATGAACAGTTCCACCTCCTGTTCAGCTCCGGAACGGTCTACTTCACAATCTATCGGTTGGAGAGGGATGGGTTGATAAGGGGGAGGTGGAGCGCGAGAAAGAGGGTTTACACACTAACACCGAAGGGAGAGAACGTTCTGAAGGAGATCGCGGATTCCCATAGGATAATACAGGAGGTTGTGGCGAGGATATTCTCAAAGATAACGAGGGGGGAGTTCCTACAACGAACAGCCGTAGTTAAGAGGGTTACTGGTCGAGATGGAGGAACCTCCTTACACTCTCAACCCCCGACCCTATCTTGAGTGGGTAACCAACCTCGCTTAGAGCTCCCTCAAGGGCCTCCACGGTCTTTAGAACCTCCAGCTCTGATATGGCCCCCATACAACCGATCCTGAAGATGGACTCCCTGAAGCTTCCAGTTCCACCAGCTATAACGACGCCGTACCTCTCCTTCATGATCCTCCTAACCTCCGAGTTCCTAACATCCTCCGGCGTCTTCACCGCTATGACGGTGTTTGACCTAACTTCTCTATCGGGGAAGGCTTCTAACCCTAGAGCCTCAAGAGCCCGGTAAAAGGCCTCCGCACAGACCCTATGCCTTCTGAACCGGTTTTCAAGGCCTTCCTCACGTATCATCTTTAGGGCTTCATCGAGGGCATAGAAGAGGGGTATGGCTGGAGTGAAGGGAGTCTCCCTCCTCATGGCGAATTCCCTCATCCTTATGAGATCGGAGTAGAAGGGTCTACTCCTTGTATTCTCTATCTTCTCCCACGCTCTCGGGCTAACTGATATTAACGATAAACCCGGCGGGCATGCTAGACACTTCTGGCTTCCGGTGACGCATAGATCGATGTTCCACTCATCGACTGGGAGTTCGTCTCCACCCATTATCGAGACAGCGTCAACGAGGAGCAGTATATCCCTCTCCTCAGCCAATCTACCTATCTCCGGCAGATCGCGCACAGTGACCCCGGTTGATGTTTCATTATAAACTATCGCTATCGCATCGACCCTCCCAGCCCTCTCCAACGCTTCCTCCACATGGTCAACGGTTGGAGCTGTTCCATATCTGAGCTGTATCTCCACAGCCTCCCCTCCACGGAGGTTTATCTTCTCTCTAAGTCTCTCGCTGAAGAGTCCGAAGACGGGTACGATAACCCTATCACCCGGGTTGACGGTGTTGTTCACCATGCATTCAACCCCTCCCGTCCCCGATGCGGTCAAGACGAAGACTTCCCCATCAGTCTGGAACAGGTACCTAATGTTCTCCCTTATGCCGTCATAGAGGCGCCTGAACTCCTCGCTTCTATGGCTGATCATCGGCTTTAACATAGCCCTCAATACCCTATCTGGGACGTTCGTCGGACCTGGAACCATTATCAGGGGTTTACCGGCCAAATCGACCACCGGACGATGCCCATAAAGACGAGGAGAATATCAAGGCTATAGGTATATTAAACCTTTTACACCATATCAACCTCTGGTGTGGGAGTTGGATGGGAGACCCCCAATAATCACCCTCCTATCGGACTTCGGGTTAAGGGATCCCTACGTAGCCGAGATGAAGGCTGTAATCCTAACAATATGCCCCAGGGCTGTGATAGTTGATATAAGCCACGGAGTCCGGAGGCATGACATTAGAATGGGGACCTACATACTCTACAGAGCTACCAGATACTTTCCAAAGGGAACCATACACGTAGCCGTTGTAGATCCGGGAGTAGGAACAAAGCGGAAGCCAATAGTGATCGAGACCAAGAGGAGCACATATGTAGGGCCGGATAATGGACTCCTAGCTCTACCAGCGGGTAAGGAGGGCATCCTCCACGTATACGAGATCAGAAACCCCAAGTACATACTAAGAGAGGTCTCTAGGACGTTCCACGGACGCGACATATTCAGCTGTGCAGCAGCGCATATAGCGAATGGGGTTCCACCCTCGAAGCTGGGTCCGGAGCTGAGCGATTTCGTGAAGCCCATCTTCGCCAAGCCAAGGGTCATCGACGGCGAGAGAATCATCGGTGAGATAATCTACATAGATGGATTTGGAAACCTCGTAACCGACGTATCCCCGAGTGAACTAACCCTTTTAGGCATTGAGGAGGGTGACGAAGCCAAGGTTGTGATTGGAGGTAGAACCCTAAAGTTGAGGCTATGCGCAGCCTATGGTGATGTTCCAGCTGGAAGCCCACTCCTCATATTTGGGAGCGCCGGTCTACTAGAGGTCTCTATAAACATGGGCGATGCAGCCAGAAGCCTCAACGTTAAGGTCGGCGATAGAGTAGTGTTGGAGCCCCTCTACAAGTCATAACCTCCACCAACGATCTCGCGTATGCTAAATATTTTTAAATGAACGGTGACAGAATTCTATCTGGGCCCGTAGTCTAGTTCGGTAGGACAACCCCCAACCTGAAGCCGCCCTCACGTATGACGGAGGAAGTTAATCCACCGGTCACGGTATGGGCTGTAAAGGGATTCCCTACGTCGTTGAGAGCGGCGGAGGTCGCCGGTTCAAGTCCGGCCGGGCCCACCAACCAGTTATGATTCACCCCTTATGGCCCTAAGCGTATTCAGGCATGCGTTCAGCAGGAAGCCGACATCTGACCCTATGCTGATGAACCTGAAGCCCTTCGAGATCAGCTGGTTTGCATGCTCCGGGTTTAATGCGTAGGCTATTCCAGGGGTGACACCTGCCTCCTTACATGCGTCGATAACTCTATCCATAGCCTCTACGACTTTGGGGTGGAAGGGCCTCCCAACTAAGCCCATAGACATCGATAGACCCGTTGGACCTATGAGGGCTACATCACCCCCATCGACGGACAGTATATCCTCTATGTTATTCACAGCCTCCTCCCTCTCTATCTGGATTATGATCAATATCTCATCGTTTGCACACCTCAGGTATTCGTTTGAAGTTATACTCCATCTTCTAGCAGGTCTCCCAGGGGCGGCTCCCCTAATCCCGTCCGGCGGATACCTACAATACCTAACGGCTTGGACTGCTT